>JBAPVZ010000826.1:0-1985 GCA_049283435.1 Candidatus Dormiibacterota bacterium | reverse complement strand
GGACCGCCCTCTCGCTGGTCGACGGTCGCGGCGACGTCATCGCGCGGGCGGTCGCGATCCTGGAAGCGGTTTTCGATCCCGGGGTCGTCGTGATCGTGGGTGCCGCGGCGGGCGACGGCGGCGAGCTGCAGATGCAGGCGATCCGCGCGGCGCTGCCACGGCACCGGGTCCTGCCCGAGGTGGATCGGCCCCTCCGCCTGGTTTCGAGTCACTTCGACACGGATTCCGGCGTCGCGGGAGCCGGCAGCCTGGCGCTGCGGCAGTTCTACGAAGGGAGGCTGGAAATTGCGCGACCCATCTGACGCCGGGCTGCAGGCGTGAGGCCGTGGCGTCCGCCGCACCGTAGCCGAAACGGGAGAGACGGACGTGCGGGACGCGTCGCAGGAATGACGGTCGCCGCGTAGGGCTTGGCCTCGGGGCGGAGGCCAAACGGTGCGGCCGGGAGGCGGCCGGCACAGGCCTTTGGAATGGCATACGTCCACGGTTCCGGGCCGGGCACCTGCCGGCCCATGCAAGAGGAGAAGGACGATGAGCGAGTCGGGGAAGGGAGGAGTGGCGTACGCAGTGATCTCCCCTCACGCGGGGGTCTCGATCCCCCAATCGGGCCGCGACGAGGACGACGCGCCGGCGCACAAGATCCAGCAGGCCCTACTTGAACAGGGCAAGCGCCTTGCCGAGAGCGGTGCCGAGAGCGTCATCCTCTTCACGCCGCACAACGTGCACGTCGAGGAGACCTTCGCGGTGATCGACGCGGACAAGATGCACGGCTCGCTGCGGGAGGACGGGCCGACCTGCATCCAGCTCCAGGCGACCGTCGATCGGGAGCTGGCCCTGGGGATCCAGCAGGCGGCGAGGGCGAAGGGGCTCCCGATGTTGAGGATCAACGCCGGCAGCAACGAGCGGGGACACACCGACCACCCGATGGACTGGGGCACGCTGATCCCGCTCTGGTACCTGGGGGGCCGCGACGAGTCGCCGCGCCCGATCACGGTGGTCGTACCGTGTCGGGATCTCAGCGCCGCCGACCATGTGCGCCTGGGTGAGGCGATCGCGGACGCGGTCCGGGAATCCGGGAAGAAGGTGGCGGTGATCGCCAGCGCGGACCAGGCCCACGGCCACGACGAAACCGGCCCCTATCACCAGAGCGACGAGTCAGGGCCTTTCGACGACCAGGTGATGGAGATTCTGCGCTCCGACCAGATGGAGAGGATGTCCGAGATGGATCTGCCCCTGGTGAGGGCGGCGTTTGCCGACAGCTGGTGGCAGATGCTCATGCTGCACGGGGTGCTGGGGAAGGCCTGGAAGCCCGACGAGCCGGTCTACGAGCGCCTCACCTACTTCGGCATGATCGTGTGCTCGTTCTCGCCGCGTGACCCCGCGGCATGAGCGTCGAGGAAGACCTACTGCGCCAGCTCATCGGCAGCCGGCGCCTCGAGCTGGACATGCTCCACCACCAGGTGGACGACCTCATGTTCTTCCGCCGGCGGCGGACCAGGCCGAGGTCGACACCGTCCTGTTCACCGGCCCCCTTCGCAGTACGAGCCCAACCCGACGGCTCCGGGCGCCGGAAACGAGATCATCCTCCAGGCCTACGTCTTCGTCCCCAAGGGGCTCGACCGCTCCCGGAAGCACCTGCTGCTGGTGAACCCGCACGGTGGCGTCCACTCGAACTACACCTCGAGCACCGTCAACGTCCTGCGCGAGGTTCTCGCCCAGGGCTACACCGTGATCGCCCCTGAGTACCTGGCGCTTCCTGGCCGAGCACCTGCACCCTGAGCACCCTCCCGAGTGAGGGTGCCGCGGCGCGGGCGGCATCCGGCCCGTACCGCCTACGAGTCAGTCACTCCGGCCTGCCCCACCGTGCCGAGCTCGATGAGGTTCTCCCACGCCATGGGGCGACGTCCCTGCTCGATCTCGTGGACCATCTCGATCAGCCGCTCGTTCATCGGCAGCTTGAGCCCGCTCTCGTGGCCGTGGCGCACCAG
>JBAPVZ010000825.1:0-2338 GCA_049283435.1 Candidatus Dormiibacterota bacterium | reverse complement strand
GGTGACGATCAACATCATCGACACACCGGGGCATGCGGACTTCGGCGGCGAGGTCGAGCGCGTGCTGAACATGGCGGACGGGTGTCTGCTGCTCGTCGACGCGGCCGAGGGTCCGATGCCGCAGACGCGCTTCGTGCTCGACAAGGCGTTCGCAGCGGGCCTGCGGCCGATCGTCGTCATCAACAAGCTGGATCGCCGCAACGCCGATCCGGTGCGCACCCTCGACGCCGTCCAGGACCTCTTCCTGGAGCTGGCACGGACGGACGACCAGCTCGACTTCCCGGTCGTCTACGCGATCGCGAAGCAGGGCCGGGCCGGCCTCTCGCCGGACCGGCTGCAGGACACGCTGGAGCCGCTGTTCCAGACCATCCTGGACCGCGTGCCACCGCCGCACGTCGAGTTCGGCCCGTTCCAGATGCTCGTCGCGAACCGCGACCACGACGACTTCACGGGCACGCTCGCGATCGGACGCATCACGCGCGGAGAGGTCGTGCCCGGCGCCGCCATCTCGGTCGTGGGGATCGAGGGCACGATCGCGGCGCGGGTCGGGCAGGTGCTCCTCTATCAGGGACTGGCCCGGGTTACCGTCGAGCACGCCGGCGCCGGCGACATCGTCCTGCTGACCGGTCTCGACGAGGTCGCGATCGGGGACACGCTGACGAGCCGGGAGGCGCCCGAGGCGCTCCCGCGCATCGAGATCGACGACCCGACCGTGCGCATGACGTTCGGTGTCAACACGTCGCCGCTGTCCGGTCGAGAAGGCAGGTACACGACGTCGCGGCAGCTGCGTGCCCGGTTGTGGCGCGAGCTCGACACCAATCTCGGACTGCGCGTCGAGGACACCGATTCGGCGGAGCGCTGGGTCGTCAGCGGCCGGGGCGAGCTCCACCTGTCGGTGCTCATCGAGACGATGCGGCGCGAGGGCTTCGAGCTCGAGGTGTCACGGCCGGAGGCAATCCTGCGGACGGGCGAGGACGGTCGCCGGATGGAGCCGGTCGAGCAGGTCACGATCGAGATCCAGGAGGATCACCTCGGCGCCGTCTCCGAGGCGGTCGGCGCTCGGCGCGGTGAGATGACGTCGATCGACTACGACGGTCAGGGCGGAGTCCGCCTCGGGTACCTGGTGCCGACGCGCGGTCTGATCGGCTTTCGCAACCAGTTCCTGACGCTGACCGCCGGAGCCGGCCTGATGGGCTCGCTGGGCGCCGGCTACCGAAATTGGGCAGGCGAGCTGCGCAATCAGCGCAACGGCGCCCTCGTCGCCTCTTCCGCCGGCGACGCGCTCACCTACGGACTGGCCAACGCTCAGGAGCGAGGCGCGACGTTCATCGACCCCGGCACGACGGTCTACGAAGGCATGATCGTCGGGCTCCAGCGGCGAGCGGGCGACATGCAGGTCAACGTCTGTCGCGAGAAGAAGCAGTCGAACGTCCGCAGCTCGACCGCGGACATCTCCGTGCGCCTGACGCCGCCGACGAAGCTGAGTCTCGAGCAGTCGCTCGACTTCCTGGTCGACGACGAGCTGCTGGAGGTGACCCCGGGTCATCTGCGTCTGCGCAAGCGATTCCTGACCGAGGTCGACCGAGCGCGTGCTCGCCGCCGCGCCCTCGCCCCGCAGCCGGCCGGGTAGCCGACCCGAAGCGCGCCCCGCAGGCCGCCCCGGAGACCAGGCAGCCGGCCGCCGTTCCCCCCGGCTCCGCCGCGGCCCTTCGTATCCTGCGGGAATCGCCACCCTGCCCCGCCGTCCGCGAGGGTCGCGCGCCAGTCGCGCGATCCCGATCCTGCTCGCCTTGCTCGTCGCGACCGGGCTGCTCGCCGGCTGCCAGCCCCTCGTCACGCCCGTCGCCGACCTGGCGCCGACGCTCGATCTACGCGACACGGGCGGGGCGACGATCGCGTACGAGAACGGCATTCCGGTGCCCGACTTCGGAGACCAGCCGCGACAGCGCATCGAGCTCGACGGAAGCTGGCACTGGCAGCCCCTGCAGATGGACGACGGCCTCTCGCTCGGCAACCGCTCCCGCACCCTCGGCCTGATCGTTCGCAACGCAGCGGGTCGCCAGCAGCCCGGATTCGACGATCGGGGATGGGGCGCCGCGGACGTGCCGGGCACGTTCAGCGCGCCACCGGTCCAGCTCGCGAACGGTGGGTGGTACCGGCGCACGTTCACGGTGCCGGCGAACTGGAGTGCGCTCTCTTCGACGCTGAAGTTCGGCGCCGTCAACTACCTCGCCGACGTGTGGCTCAACGGGCACTACCTCGGCTACCACGAGGGCGGCGCGACGCCGTTCGCGTTCGGCGCCGCACGCTGGTTGCAGCCGGGTCAGACGAACACGAT
>JBAPVZ010000824.1:0-2363 GCA_049283435.1 Candidatus Dormiibacterota bacterium | reverse complement strand
GGCCAGCAGGTTCGACAGCGCCGCGCCGAGTTCGTCGCGGGTGGACTCGCGCACCGTGGCGAAGCGCCAGTGCTCGGCGACCGAGTTCTCTCCGTCGCGGTAGACGCCGAAATGCGTCTGGGTGTTTCCTACGTCGACGACGAGCAGCATGGCGCCGCCATTATGGGCGCTTTGGCAGCGGGGGCGCCACTCGCCGGACGGCCTGCCCGGGGCCCAGCGCGGCGAGCTTGTCGGCCAGGCGGGTCCCGTCGGGGAGGGCCAGATCCGGGGCCAGCTCCAGCAGCGGGACGAGTACGAACCGCCGCGAGCTGACCTCGCGATGGGGCAGGGTCAAACGCTCGGAGCTGTAGGACAGGTCGTCGAGCAGGAGCAGGTCGACGTCGATCACCCGGGGACCATGGCGGACACCCCCGGCCGCTCGCCCCACCTCCCGCTCGACCTGCTTGCAGGCGTCCAGCAGCGCCTCTGGGTCGAGATCGGTCTCGATCTGCAGGCAGGCGTTGAGGAACTCGGGCTGGTCGAGTACCAGCCCCACCGGCTCGGTCTCGTACAGCGACGAGGAGGCGAGCACCGTGACGCCGTGAGCGGGCAATGCCGCCGCCGCCGCGTCGAGATGCGCGTCGCGCTCGCTCAGGTTGGAACCCAGGCCGAGGTAGCCCAGCACGAGGGCACTAACCGGCCGCCTCGCGCCATACCTCCACCGATACCTCGGTGACGGGCAGAGCGAGCGGGGGTTCGGGCTTGGCCGCCTTGACCCAGATGGCGTTGGCGTCGTAGCGCTCGAGGAGGCGATCGGCGATTGCCGCACAGAGTCGCTCCAGCGTCTTGTAGGTGCGCTGCTGAGCGACGAGATTGGCGGCGTCGCAGACCTCCGCGTAGTCGACGGTGTCCTCGATCCGGTCGGTGATCGTGGCGTCGCACTCGCCCACGTCGAGCCGTAGATCGAGCAACAGACGCTGGCCCACCTCGCGCTCGGCCGCGGTCACCCCCACATGCGTGAACAGCGACAGTCCGCTGATCTCGATCGTTACCTCGGGCTCCGAGGCTTCCTCGTCGCCCTCGTCTGCGTCGTCGACATCGTCGAACTCGTCGGCGTCATGCTCGCCCATGCGGGACGGACCGTAGCAGCCGTGATCGCCAGCGCATCATGGACCGGAGTGACGTCGTGCACCCGGAACACGCGGGCGCCGCGTTCGTAGGCCAGGACATTGGTGGCGATCGTCGCGGCGATCCGATCGTCGAGCGGCCGTGCCGTGATCCGACCCAGAAACGACTTGCGTGAGGTGCCGATCCCCACGGGCCGCCCGAGGGTCAGCAGCTCGTGCAGCCGCCGCAGGAGCTCGAGGTTGTGCTCGGTGGTCTTCCCGAAGCCGATGCCGGGATCGAGCATGATCCGCGCTTCGTTAATCCCCCGGGAGACGGCGAAGCCAAGCCGCTGCTCGAGGAAGGCCTTGACCTCGTCGACGACGTCGCGGTACTGGGGATCCTGCTGCATCGTCCGCGGCTCGCCGAGCATGTGCATCAGGCAGCAATCAGCCCCGGCGCCCGCCACCAGTTCCGCCATCGCGGGGTCGCCTCGCAGCGCCGTGACGTCGTTGACCAGCGTCGCCCCGGCCGCCAGGGCCGCGCTGGCGACCGCGGCCTTGGAGGTGTCGATCGAGATCTGGGCGTCCGCGCCCGCCGCGCGCAGCCCCTCGATCACCGGCACCACGCGGCGCAGTTCCTCGGCCGCGGCAACCGGCATCGCCCCGGGCCGCGTCGACTCCCCGCCGACGTCGAGGATCGAGGCGCCACCGGACTCGAGCTCGAGCCCGTGGTCGATCGCCGTGGCCGGATCGAGATACAGGCCCCCGTCCGAGAACGAGTCCGGCGTGACGTTGACGATGCCCATGACCGCGAATTCGCCCTCCGCGGCGGCCCTGACGGCGCTGCGCGTCATGGGTCCTCGTCCGGCCAACGGCCGTGGCGGTCGAAGTACTCCCGGGCTTCTTCCTCGACCTCTCGGTCGCGGTTGCTCTGAACGCTGAGCCGGAACATCCAGTTGACCATCCACACGATCAGAGCGACGATCAGCAGGCCCACCCCGATGCCCGCCTCCAGAGAGTGACTGTCAGCCCTGGTGGAGACGCGCGCGTGTCCGAGCACGATCAGCACCACTCCCGCGGCGGCGATCGCCAGCGGAAGCCAGATCCGGGTTGCCGCCATGACGGCGACCTTGCCGGAATTCGAGCGTGGCTGTGACTCCATGTACGTCCACGTTAGCTGCCCTCGCTGGGGCTCCCTAACTGGTATACCGCTGGCATGAGCCGCCCCGGCGACACGCTGTCCGTAGGCGCACCGGACCGGCTCACGCGCCGCTCGCT
>JBAPVZ010000823.1:0-2365 GCA_049283435.1 Candidatus Dormiibacterota bacterium | reverse complement strand
GTCGGTGCTGCCGCAGTCACAGAGCAGAATCAGGTCGGGCAGGGCACTGAGGGCGCCACAGGCCCGGCACCGGGCCGAGCCGGCCGGCTCGTCGATCTCCAGGCTGGCGCCTGCGAGCGGGGTTCCCGCGCTCACGATCTCGAAACAGAACCGCACCGAGTCGGCCATGACGCCGGAGAGCTTGCCGATCTCGAGCTTGACGCGGATCACGTCGTCGTCGGGAAGCCGCTCGCAGATGGCGGCGACCACACCTTGCGTTATCGCCATCTCATGCATCTGACTCGGCGCAGCGCCCGATCCGGTCCCTGACCATCCGCCGTTCGGTCATCAGGCGGCCCGCTTGCTCGCGTAGTCCTGACCCCGCTCCAGCGCGACGGCGACGGCGCTGCGCGCCATCCCGAATGCCATCTGCACCTCGTCTCGCTCGGCGACCCAGACGACGAACGATGCGGCCTGCTTCAGGCCGTCGCGACCGGTCCTCGTGCCGAGGGCGAATCCCAATGCGAAGAACGCGAGCTTGCCGAACATCTACACCTTCCTCCGAGTTAGGCCTCTTCCGCGACGACCCGAACCTTGACGCGCACCTCGGGCTCGACCTTCAAGGTGAAGATGCGAGGCGGCTGCACGCCGAAGTCGCGCATGTCGAACGTGTGCTCACCCTCCAGGGTGAGCCGCTTGCCGTCGAGCCGGAGCGTGAACTCCTCCTCGACGGAGCGCGTCGTGCCGTGCGCTTTGACCTTGATCGTTCCCCGGTACCGGCCATCGTTCCCCGACGACGTGACGTCGCCGACCTCGAACTCGATCCTGGGGTATTTCGACACCTCGGCCCGGCGCTGCATCTCCATGTCGTTGAGCCGGCTTCCGGACGCGATCGAGTCCACCGGCACCTGGATCCGGCCCCCATGGGGAGACGTCAGATCGGGAACCCCCTCGCCGTCGAACTCGCCCTCGATGCGTCCCTCGAGCTCGGTCGACCGGGCGTGGATCGGGTGCACGCTCGAGCGCACCTCGGTCTCCAACGTCGAGCTCCCCGAGAGCACCGTGAACGTCGTCATCGCCGCCTACATGTTCCGGAGGCGCAGGTAGCGTTGCAGGTCCTTGGCGTTCGCCATCGCCAGCACCGCCGCGCCGATCACGCCGAGCAGGAAGACGGTCCGCAGTTTCATCGCCGTACGCCTCCAGACATCAATTGACGCTCGCTACCCTGGTCTGCCGAATCCTCGCCGGCGTCGGCCCCGCCGATGCTCTCGAGCAGGCGCAACGTCTCCTGCGCCTCCTGCTCGTCGATGCGGCTCAGTGCGAAGCCGACGTGGATCAGGACGTAGTCGCCGACGGCGGGGTACTGGTCACCGGTCAGCAGGCCGATGTTCACATCGCGCGGGGGGCCGCCCGCCACCTCGACCTTCGCGATGTGCCGGACGGGATCGGCGATCGCGACGACCTTGCCGGGAACTGCGAGACACATGTCAGGACTCCTTGCCGGCGGTCGACGCGGGCGCCGGAGGCGCCGCCGCCAGTTGGTGCACGAGGGACGCGACGAGGTCGGCGGCGCCCGGGACCGCGGCGGCGACCGGCGCGCTGAGCTCCATCGACCCGCCCTCTTCGACGTCGAGGCCGGGTTGACAGCCGACGAGGTAGGTGGGCGGCAGCGTCCCGCCGAAGCGCCGCACCAGGCGGAACACTTCGAGGGGGGTCATGCCGTGCCCGTTGACGACCTCGCCACCCGGCTCCTCCAGCTCGCCGAGCGCCGGCTCGAGCACGAACAGCTCGCCCGCCTCCTTGCCCGCTCTGGGTATCGCGTCGACGATGATCGCGGCGTCGCACTCCAGCAGCGCGGAGGCGAGATCGAATCCGCGAATGCCGTAGTCCGCGACCTCGACGTTCTCCGGGAAGGCGCGATCGGCCAGCTGTGCCGCGACCTGGACCCCGAAACCGTCGTCGCCGAGGAAGACGTTGCCGATGCCGGCGACGAGGACATGGGTGCCGCTCCCGCCGGAGAGCCGGCGGAGTTCCGTGGGGTGATTCTCGCCGGGCTGATTCATGCCGGCGCGAACTCGGAGAGCTGGAAGAAGAAACGGTGGCCCGGCAGCCGCTGCTGGCCCAGGTCGGCGCCGGGGTCGTCGTCGACGACGACCGCGACCTGGACGCGGTCCTCGAAGTCCTGGACGATCGACTCGACGTGGGCGGTGCGGCCGCGCAGCGCCAGGTCCATGATGTCGGCGCCCGGGCCGGGCTGGAGTCGCACGGCGTCCCCGACGTGCAGCTCGCCGAAGGTCCAGGGGACGCTGGTCAGGGGGTCCGTCTCGCCCCAGATCGGCAGCTCCTCGAAGGGGTCGGCGACCGTCCCGAGGTGCGGTTGCCGCAG
>JBAPVZ010000822.1:0-7409 GCA_049283435.1 Candidatus Dormiibacterota bacterium | reverse complement strand
GGCCAGCAGTGCGCTTGCGTTCCATCGTTGGGATTGCCCGCTGGTGGACTTCCAACGCCATGCTCGTAAGGCCGGCACACAGTCGAGCACGACGTTGCCGATGTGCTTACTCCAAGGTCGCTTCCGGGCCCAGCAGCTCGCGCGCCATTTCGACCTCGTCCTCCGGGACCAGCAGGCGGGCTCGGTCGAGCCCCGCGCCGCTCCACCCCGCGTTGCCGCCCAGTTGCTGGACGTGGCAGCCGCCCGCCTCCAGCACCGCCTGCGCGGTGTCGGCGACGACCGCGGGGCCGTCGAAGACGACCACCCAGCCGTCCCCTGCCGCGCCGCTCACCAGCCGAGCGCCGGATCGACCGCGGCGCTCCCCTCCGGCGTGTCCTGCGCAGCGGCGCCGATCATGGCCGCATTGTCGGTGCACAGGAGCGGCGGCGGCAAGGTCAGCCTCGCCCGCCCCGCCACGGCCTCGGCGGCAGCGCTGCGCAGCGCCGAGTTCGCCGCCACCCCACCGCAGACGACGACCTCTCGCACCGGGTAGCGATCCAGCGCGAGAGAGAGCTTCTCCCGAAGTGCACCCACGACCGCCGCCTGGAAGCTCGCCGCGAGGTCGGCGCGTTGCTCGGTGGTCACCGACTCGCCCAGCGCCGCCAGCCGGTAGCGGAGCGCCGTCTTCAGCCCGGAGAACGAGAACTCCAGCTCGGGCAGGCGCGGACGCGGCAGCGGCTCCCGCCTGGCGAGGCCATCGCCGGAGAGACGGTCCAGCGCCGGGCCGCCGGGGTAGCCGAGGCCGAGCATCCGCGCCGCTTTGTCGAACGCTTCGCCGGCGGCGTCGTCGCGCGTCCGGCCGAGCACCTGGAAGTCGCCGTGCCCGCGCATCAGCACGAGGTCGGTGTGCGCGCCGCTGACGACCAACGCGAGCAGCGGGGGCTCCAGGTCCGGCGCTGACAGGAGCGCGGCGTAGACATGGCCCCAGAGGTGGTTGACGCCCCGAAACGGCACCTGCCAGGCGGCGGCGAGCCCCTGCCCGATGCCGACCCCGCACAGCAGGCACCCGGCGAGGCCCGGCCCGCGCGTCGCCGCGACGAGCGTCACGTCCCCCTCGTCCACGCCCGCCTCGCTGAGCGCCTGGTCGAGCAGACCGGGCAGCCGCTCCAGGTGGTCGCGGGCGGCGAGCTCGGGCAGCACTCCCCCGTGGGGCGCGTGGAGGGCCGTCTGGGAGTGGATCACGTTCGCGAGCACCGTGCGGGTGCCGGCGACGACCGCGACCGAGCTCTCGTCGCAGCTCGACTCGATCGCGAGGGTCAGCGCGTTCAGTTGTGGGCCGCCGGCTGATCTGGCGGTGGCAGCGGTGGCAAGGGTGGCAGCTCGCGCACCAGGCCGCGCACGTCGTAGCCGATGCGCTGCAGGTTGTCGTCGAACGCCGCCCGGAACCGAGGCGAGAAGATCGAGTCGGACCACATGACGAGCGCGTCCTCGCCGTTGTCGGTGTAGTAGCCCTTGCGGCGCCCGATGACCTTGAAGCCGAACCCCTCGTACATCCGCATCGCGTTCTCGTTCGAGGCCCGGACCTCGAGCGTGACCCACTTGGCTCCGATCTCGTAGCCGGCCTGGATCAGACTGGCGAACAGGATGCGACCGTAGCCGCTGTGATGCAGGTCCTGGCGGACGCCGATCGTCGTCACGTGGGCCTCGTCGTACATGCGCCACATCCCCGCATAGCCGAGCGTCTCGGCGTCACCCGCCTCGTGGTAGCGCCGCAGCACGATGTAGTACGCGCTGTGCCGGGAGTTCAGCTCGCGGTAGTACGCATTGCGAGGCCACGGGGTCGAGAACACGAACCGCTCGATCTCCTGAACGACCGGTATGTCGGCCTCGCGCATGGGTTCGACCGCGAGCTGTTGCCTGACCTGGACCACTAGGCTCTCTCTCCGAGAACGCCCCCTGCGGACGACACGTACGAGAGCATCACCCTACCATAGGCAAGCTCGGTGGCCGACCCGATGGAGCGTGCCGCCGCGGTGCCGAAGGAGGCGAGCGCGGCATCGCCCAGAAGCTCGACGCCGGCCGCTCGCACCGCGGTGGCCGTCTGCCCGCGCAGCCAGCCGACCGCCGGGACCTCGTGCGGAATCTCCGCCGGCTCCGCCACGACAACTTTCCCCTCAGCACGCTCCAGGTAGACACGGCCCCGGCCGGCCTCGGCCAGCGGCGTGACCGCGATCGACGCCCGCGCACGCACGAGCCCGAGGGTCGGCATCCCGAGCAGCGCCAGGCGAGCTCCGCGCGCCAGACCGATCGCGAAGCTCGCTCCGGCTCGCAGCCCGGTGAACGAACCGGGGCCGAGCGCGATCGCGACCGCGTCCAGCGGGCGGTCGCCGACGACCTCTGCCACCGCCGCCGGCAGGGACTCCGCGCGCAGGGCCGGCAGGGTCCGCTCGGCGACGACCTCGGCGCCTGCCGCGCGCTCCCCGAGCACGGCGAGGCCGCTCCATGCCGACGACGTGTCGATCACCAGGACCATGCGGGGGGCGCCTCCACGAGCCGCAGCAGCCGCGCCCCGTCACCCTCGTCATCGATCCGGATTCGTGCCGCGCCCGGCCGCTGCAGGCGGTCTCCCCACTCGACGACCAGAATCGTGTCCTCCAGCTCGTCGTCGAAGCCGAGCTCGTCGAGCGACTGCCCCGAGTCCAGCCGGTAGAGGTCAGCGTGGGCGAGCGTGAGGGGTCCGCGGTAGAGACGGACGAGCTGATACGTCGGGCTCATGACCGCCGCCTCGATCCCCAGCCCGGCGGCGATGCCCCGCACGAGCGTCGTCTTGCCGGCACCGAGCTCGCCCTCCAGCAGCAGGACGTCGCCTGGCTCGAGATGCCGCGCGAGGCGCCGTCCCGCCGCCTCCGTCGCGGCGGCCGACCGCGTTCGCAGCGAACGCCGGACCGCAGCCAGAGGACTCCTCAACCGAAATGGTCCCAGCCCCGACGGCGGGCCTCGACGGGGTTCCCGTGGCCGTCGACGACGACGACGACGGGCGGGCCGGCCGTGAACTCGCCGACCTCGAAGACATCGTCGGGCAGTGGACGCAGCGCAGCACAGACCAGCTCGACCTCCTCCCCGCTCGCGATCGCGTCCAGCGCGCCGACGCCGCGGACACACGGCACCTGGGCCAGCTCGAGCCGGGCGCCGATGCCGGCCATCATCGCGAACTTGTCGAGCTCGCGGACCAGGCCATCGGAGATGTCGCCGCAGCACAGGCCCTGGGCGCAGAGCTCGGCGCCGAGCCGCAGCCGCGGTCGGGGCCGCGACCAGTCGAGTCCGGCACCACCGATCGGGCCGGTGACGCCGATCGCCCACCCGGGCCGGACCGCGGAGCGGGGCAGCGGCCTCGCCGACGCGAAGCCGAGCAGCGACAACGTGAGCACGCCGTGCTCGGGGGCGAGCGTCGTGTCGCCGCCGACGAGCCGGCACCCGACCTCCTGGGCGAGCTCGTCGAGGCCGCGGTAGATGTCCTCGACGACGTCGGCCGACCACCTTCGGGGCAGCGAGAGCGCGATCAGGCCGTAGGTCGGCCGGGCGCCCTTCGCCGCCAGGTCGCCGAGCGCGAAGGCGAGCGCCCGCCAGCCGACATCGAACGGCGCCTGCCGTGCGAGGTCGAAGTGCACGCCCTCGACGGCGGAGTCGATCGTGGCCACCGTGTAGAAGCCGTCCGGCTCCCGCCAGGCGGCAGCGTCGTCGTCGCCCGCCCCGATCAGCAGGTCGCCCCCCCGCCGGCTCAGGTGCGGCAGCAGACGGCCGAGCAGGTCGAGCTCGTTCATCGGAGCGCCTGGAGGAAGCGTCGCGCCGCGCCTTCGGGATCATCCCCGGAGAGGGCACGGATCACGCAGACGCGCTCGACGCCGTTCGCCCGCAGGTCGGCGATACGATCCAGGTCGACCCCGCCGATCGCGAAGACGGGGACTTCCACCGCGGCCTGCACCGCGGCGACGCCCGCCGGCCCGATCGGAGCCTTCTCGGCCTTGATCGGCGTCGCGTACGCGGGGCCGGCGCCGAGATAGTCCGCGCCCGCCGCAGCGGCCGCCTGTCCGACCGCCGGCGCCGTCGTCGAGGCGCCGACCAGCAGCCGCTCGCCCTGCTCCTCGATCACGCGGCGCGCGTCCGCGATCGCAAGGTCCTCTTCCCCCAGGTGGACGCCGTCGGCGCCCGCCAGGAGCGCGACGTCGAGGTGGTCGTTGACGACGAACAGCGTCCCCGCCGCGCGACATCGCGCCGCCAGCTCGCGCGCGAGCCCCAGGACCTCGCCACGCGGCAGCGTCTTCGCGCGCAGCTGGATGATGTCCACGCCGCCCCGCAGCCATCCCTCGACGAGCATCGAGACACGCTCAGGTGGCGCGTCAGGGGTGATCGCATAGAGTCGGGCGCCCCGCAGCTGTCCGGCCACCGCCTCCGGGATGCGACCTCGCATCCCGTTATCTTCGTACGTCGGCGCCCGCCGAACGCCGGGTCAGACGGGTGGCGATCTCAGGCGAGCAGGTGCTGCAGGCGCACCCGCAGCTCACCGCTCGGTCCGGTCTCCTCGTCGAGCGAGGTCTTGACCAGCCGCTTCAAGTCGTTGCGCAGCTCGACACGATGGCCGCACGGGGGGCACTCGGCGAGATGCATGCGCACCTCCTCGAGCTCCTGGTCGGTGAGCTCCCGGTCGACATACGGATCGAGCCGCTCGAGACAGTCGTCGCAGTTCATGCTGACTCCCCTTGGATGATTCCCGACTCGCGCGCGTAGGGAGCCAGCGCCTTCTGCAGCTGGGAGCGTGCGCGGTGGAGCCGTGACATCACGGTGCCGATGGGAACGCCCAGGATGTCTGCGGTTTCCTTGTAGGGAAAGCCTTCCACGTCGACCAGCAGCACGACCTCGCGATGGATCTCAGGAAGAGCCTCCACCGCCTCGATCACCTCTTCACGGGCGATCCGGTCCAGTGCCACGGTCTCAGGACCTTCCCCGGCGTCCTCGACCAACTCGTACAAGGCGTGCTCGCCATCACCGTCCAGGCTGAGGCTCTCGGGCCGACCGCCCTTGAACCGATCCCAGAACAGGTTCCGCATGATCGCGAACAACCAGGCCTTCATATTCGTCCCCGGCCGGTAGCTCTCCTGATATCGGAGGGCCCGGACGTAGGTGTCCTGCACCAGATCTTCCGCCCTGGCCGGATCTCGAGTCAGTCGCAGCGCCCCGCGGTACAGCACGTCGAGGTGCGTGATCGCCTCCTCGGCGAACGGGGCCTGCTCTGGCGTCTCTGCCACGGCGACCAGTGTAGGCATACACACGATGCAATCTGGGCCTCGAACCCCCTATTCCTTTACGTAGCGCCGCTGCACCCTGGGACCGATGGCGCAGAGGACCTCATAGGAGGAGGTCCCCGACCACTCGCCCACCTCTTCGGCGGTGATGCCCTCGCCGATCAGCGTCGCCACGTCGCCGGGCCGCACGCCCGGCACCTCCGTCACGTCGAGGGTCAGCTGATCCATGCTGACGCGCCCGACCAGTGGTGCCCGGTGCCCGCGCACGACGGCCGCACCGCGCGAGGAGCGCGAGCGCATGACGCCATCCGCGTACCCGGTGCTGACCGTGGCGATGATGGAATCGCGGTCGGCGCGCCAGATCGCGTTGTAGCCGACGGCGAGCCCCGCCCGCAGCGGCTTGACCTGGGTCACCAGGGCGTGCAGTCGCAACACGGGCCGCAGCGCCGGCCACTCGCATCCGTAGAGCGCGATGCCGCAGCGGACGGCGTCGAGCGCCATCTCGGGGTGGCGCAGCGCCGCCGCCGAGTTCGCCGCATGCCGCAGGCCGGGGAGGACCGGCAGCGCGTCGAGCACCTCTCGGAAGGTCGTGAACTGCGCGCGTGTCAGGTGCTCGTCGGATTCCGAGCTCGCGAAGTGGGTCATCGTGCCGGCCAGGCGCAGCCTGGGGCTGGCCGCGATGCGGCGAGCGAGCGCCGGCGCCTCCACCGGCGCGCACCCGAGCCGGCCCATCCCGGTGTCGACCTTGAGGTGGAGATCCCGTCGCTCACCGGCCGGGACGGCCTGCTCCAGCGCTTCCACCATCTCGAGGGAGTGGCAGACGAGGGCGCAGCGCGCGGCCACCGCCTCGGGCGCGTTCTGCGGTGCCAGGCCACCGAGCGCGAGCACGCGGTCCAGTGGACAGATCTTCGCCAGCGCGATCGCTTCGGCGGGCGTCGACACCGCGAGCAGGTCGGCGCCGGCCCGGAGCGCGGCCGACCCGATCTCGCCCGCCCCGTGCCCGTACGCGTCCGCCTTGACGACCGCGATCAGGGCCGCCGAAGCGGGCAGACCCGATCGCAGCAGGCGCACGTTGCCGGCGAGCGCGCCCAGATCGATCTCGGCCCAGCGGGCGGGGCAGCTCAGCGCTCGGTCGCTCCGTCCGCGACGAGGCGCAGGCCGGCGACGACAAGCGGTGCCTCGCGCAGGAGATCGGAGGCGAGCAGCGTGCCCTGCCGCGCGGCCAGCCGCCGGCCGGCGGCCGCGTGCACGTAGACACCGGTGACAGCCGCCTCGTACGCAGGCAGGCCCTGCGCGAGCAAGCCGGCGACGATGCCGCCGAGCACGTCACCGGTCCCCCCGGTGCCGAGCGCCGGCACCTCGTGCGGGTCCTCGCTGACACGACCATCCGGCGCGGCGACGACCGTGTGGGCCCCCTTCAGCACGACGACGGCCCCCCATTCGGCCGCCGCACGCCTGGCCCGGTCGTGCCGCGCCTGCTGCACGGCAGGGGTCGGCTCCCCGAGCAACCGGCTCATCTCCCCCGGGTGCGGCGTCAGCACGTGCTCCGGGCGCAGCCCGCGCAGGCGCGAGCGATCGGCGGCCAGCGCATTCAACGCGTCGGCGTCGATGACGAGACCATGGTTGCACGCCGCCACCAGCTGCCCGACGAGTGCCTGCGTGCGAGGATCCTGCCCCAGCCCGGGGCCGACCAGGCCGGTCCGCGCTCCGGCCAGCTGCGCGGTCAGCTCGCCGGCGGCCGTCTCGCCCAGCACACCCGGCGCGACCTCGTCGATCGGGGCCGCCATCACCTCGGTGCACTTGACGGCGAGGATCGGGTAGATCGTGCGCGCGACGTTGAGACGCACGGTGCCGGCGCCGATCCGAGCGGCCGCGGTCGCGCAGAGGAACGCCGCCCCGGTCAGACCGTAGCTGCCGGCGACAGCGGAGACCGAGCCGAACGTCCCCTTGTGTCCCTCGGCCGGCCGTTCGGGAAGCGTCAGCGCGGCGGGCTGAGCGAGGAACGGCGGTGGTCGCACGTCGCTGACGACCGCCGCCGCGGTCGCGAGCCCGGCGTCGTGCGAGATCGTCACGTCGACCTGCCAGCGGCTCGCCGGGCCGCGGAGCCGAACCCGTGGCGCGCCGCTGTCC
>JBAPVZ010000821.1:0-2112 GCA_049283435.1 Candidatus Dormiibacterota bacterium | reverse complement strand
CATCAGGCGTGGCGGCGCTGACCGCTGCCCAGCACGAGCCGCACCGGATCGCTCCCGATGACGCGCATCCCGAGGCGTGCATAGAGGGCGGCCGCCCGCCGGTTCGCGCAGCACGTGGAGCGTGAGCGGACGCTGCAGCCCTTCCGCGCGACCGAGGAGCGACCGCAGGATCGCGGTCCCGAGGCCTCGATTCTGCCAGTCAGGACGCAGCTCGATGAGAACGAGAAACAACTCGTCGGGACGCTCGTCCACCTGGAGAACGCCGACCGGCTCGCCGTCGACCTCGATCACCTTTCGGCCGTCGAGGTCGAAACTGTTGGCGAACAGGCGCTGCTGGACCACCTCGTCCCAGCCCCACATCGGCTCGACGTACTCGCGGAGCGTCTCCCGGTGCAGCGCGTACCCCCACTCGAATTCGGCCTTGGTGATCGGACGCAGCGACCACAGCACCGGCGCCTCGGTCATGCTCCGATTGTGCTGCGATGACGAGGTGCCGGGCGATACCCTCGGTGCCGGGCCGCGGTGGTGCCCGCCGGATCCGCTTGTGACGAGGAGACAGACGATGCTCGACCTAGAACCCGCGACCAGCATGTTGACCGGTCTCGTGCAGGGCGTGCGTGATGAGCAGCTGAGCGCGCCGACGCCGTGCGTCGAGCGGTCCCTGGGTGATCTGCTCGATCATGTCGACGGCCTGTCGGTCGCGTTCGCGGCAGCCGCGACGAAAACGCCGCTGCCCGGCGGGAGCCAGGGCCCGTCGGCCGATGGGTCGCGACTCGGGGCGGATTGGCGCCCTCGGATCGCGGCGCGGCTCACCGCGCTGGCCGGCGCGTGGCGTGACGAAGCTGCTTGGGCCGGCATGACGCAGGCAGGAGGCCTGGACTTACCGGCGGAGATCGCAGGCGTCGTCGCCCTGGATGAGGTCATCGTGCACGGCTGGGACGTCGCCGTCGCAAGTGGCCAGAGTTTCAGTTGCGAGCCGGCTCTGCTGGAGGCGGCATACGGGTGGGTGCAGGCCACCGTCGCCCAAGGCCCGAACGGCACTCCCGGACTGTTCGGACCACCGGTTCCGGTATCGGAGAACGCGAAACTACTCGACCGGTTGCTGGGTCTGACGGGTCGGGATCCAGCCTGGCGGCCAGAATCGGGCGACCGCTGAGGAGACGCAACTGATTCGTGCCGGCCTCACGCCATCCCGACGCACGTTGGGACGGCGTCAGCCTCGCCGTGCACAGGCGACGACTCCCAGCGGGTCAGTCGGCCCAATCAAGCTGGTGCTCTGGCACGCCGACGGATCGGCCGTAGGCGGTGGCCTCCGCTCGTCCGGCCAGGTCGCCGCGCGCGTACCGAAACGATCGGCCGGCGAACACGACGACGTGGTCCGAGCCAACCGTGAAGTCGGCGTACCAGCCTCCGGTTGGCTCCAGCGCCGCCTCCAGAGCTCGCCTCAGCGGCTCGGCCAGGCTGTCGTCCGCCTCGAACTCGATGAAGGTCCACACGCTGGGCTGTGTCGCAGTCACGGACGCCTTCACGTCGCGCCGCACCACACAGGTGGCGAGGACCCCAGGGACGCTCAGCTCAGCGTCGAGCCGGAGGCTCTCGGCAAGCAGCGTTCCTCGCAGCATGGATCCCACCCTAGCCGAAGTTGCCAGGGCCTTTCAGCCGAGCCCTTTTCGGTGGGCACAAAGGGCCGAGTTCCTTGGGCCGGAGCCGCTTACCGGCCGGTCGCCCCCACACATGTAGTAGCTACGGAACCGGCGTTCGATTCGATTGCTCGCAAAATCGCGCCACCTACTTACACGATCTAACGCGGGCGCATTGACGGACGATCTCGAAGCCGCACGCGGCACCCGTGTCACACCTCGCGCCGGTGTCCCGTCCAATCACTGACGGATCCAGCCGGCCGACGCCCGAAGCAAGGGCCTCGGCTGCGTCGACCACTCGAGGAGGAACCGAAATGATGGAAGCGCGAATGAAGAACCCGGTATTCCAGGTCCCGGCCGCGATGCAGGCAATGCTCGCTCTCGCCGGGTCTACGAAGGACAGCGGGGTGCCGGAGCGCACGCTGGCCCTCGTCCAGCTACGCGTCAGCCAGATCAACGGCTGCAGCGTCTG
>JBAPVZ010000820.1:0-2718 GCA_049283435.1 Candidatus Dormiibacterota bacterium | reverse complement strand
GTCGTAGAGAGCGCGGATGGGTACCGGATTCAGATAGTGATAGGTGTGGCGCCCCTGCCGGCGCGTGACGACGAGTCCAGCGTGTTCGAGGATCCGGACATGCTTCATGACGCCGAACCGGGTGAGGTCCGGCACCTCCGCTTCCAGCTCGCTCAGCGTGCGGCCGTCACGCTCGAAGAGCCGGTCGAGAAGCAGCCGTCGGGTCCGATCGGCGAGTGCCTTGAACACGGCGTCGTCGTCGTCCATCACAGCAATATAGGTGACCGATCGGTCACGTGTCAATAGGGTCACCCTTGAGGGGCCTCTGGCCATGCGCGCGAAGGCGGCCGAGCGGGTAGCCATCGCCGTCGGGTCCGCGCGGTCCGGTGACCCAGTTTGCGATGAACGACGCGGCCGGCAACGGCGGGCGATCTGCTCGGGCGGCGCCCCGATCGCCCCTCCATGATCGATCCGCACGGGGCATCGCCCGCCGTCGGCGCTCATTGCTCGCTCTCCCGCTGCCCGCGCCAACAGGACGCGACATTGGCGCTCTTGACTGTAAGCACTGCTTACAGACGATTGATGGTGATAAGGCGGCTGCCCACTGTCTGATCGCTCGATGTCCGCGGCGCAGTCCACAGTCGTGGCGACAGACAGGACGGGCGGTGATCCCCGACGTGCGATGACGCGTACTAGAGGGATGCGCGCAGCGTGGCCGCAGTCGAGGTCAGCGCGTCGGCGCCGGCTTCGGATGTCAACTTACCGTTCCCGTGATCGCACGCTCGACGCGACGGCGCTCATCCATCGTGCGAGAGCGTGGGGACAATCCGAGAGCGTCGGGACGCCCGAGGTAGGGCGGCTTCCCGACCTGGCGCTTCTTGACCGGGCAGCGTCCGCGGGCCGGAACCTGGTCAGGTGCGGCCGTGCCGATCAGGGGCACCTGCCGCCCGCGCTCGAGATGCTGCTGTCCTATCGTTCACGGCGAGGCTGGAACCGAATGGGTGACGAGACGACCCGACACGAAATGGAATACGAGGTCGCCGCCTACGTTCTCGACGCGCTGGAGCCTGGGGAGGAGGCGGCGGTAGAGGCACACCTTGCCTCCTGCGCGAGCTGCCGCGAGATCGAGCGCCGCTTGCGCGGGGTGACCTCCGCCCTGCCACTCTCGGCCCCGGAGGCGACGCCTCCGCCGCGATTGCGTGAGCGCGTGCTCGCGATCGCCGGCGCCTCACCCGCGACCCCGGCCGCGCCGGCACGTCCGCTGACGCTCCCGAGCCCCGGGCGGCGAGACCGTCGTGGCTGGCCGCAACCGCTGCAGGTGGCCCTCGCGGCCGGCGTGGCTGCGCTCCTCGCGCTCGGTGGCTGGAACGTCTACCTGGCCCAGCAGCTTCATCAGGCGCAGAGTCAGGCCGCGGCGGGATCGGTCTCGCAGCATCCGATCGCAGCGACGGCAGCCAAGACCATGACCGGTGCCGGCGGCCAGGTGGTCCAGCTCCATGGCGAGGGCCTGGCGATCGTCAGCCTGTCCCGCCTGCCGCCGCTCGCGCAGGGGCAGGTCTACGAACTCTGGGTCGGCCCCAACGCGAAGCAGGTGCAGCCGGCCGGCGTCTTCCTGCCGGAGCCGGACGGCTCGAAAGTGCTCTTGCTGAGCCGGGACTTGACACACGATTCGCTGGTCGCGGTCACCGTGGAGCCGGGGCCGAACGGCTCGAGCGCGCCAACACAGGCACCCGGCCTGGTCGGACAGCTCTGAGGCGCCGTGGCCGGCGTAGCGTGACGACCGTACATCGAGATCCACCGCCGAGCCGATACCTTCCCAGTTTGGCGGTCACGATGCAATGTGACAATCCGTCCGCCACGGTGAAGGCATGAGGCAACGCCCATGCGACTCAATAACCCGGCAGTGATCCCTCCCGACCGACTGCTGCCTGGAGAGGACCCGGAAACGCGGGATCCATTGGAAGCGATCCGCTGGCATCAAGCCTATAACGAGATGATCCAGGCGAAAGACTCTCTGATCGACGATCTTGCCAGGAGCATCGAGATGATGGGCCCGGACGCACGGGCCGAGTTGACTGCGGCCGACGGAGTCTTGCTCGGCGAGCAGCGCGATCGGTTTCGGCGACGTTTTGCCTTCTGGCAACTGCGACAATCGGAGCTGGCGGACGGCATTTAAGGCGGAGACGGCACAGAGCGATGGCTGATCGGCGGGGAGAACGCATTCGCGAGGAGGCTCAGGCGAACCTGGCCAGAGCCTACGACCGCTACGCGGCCGAGCTGTACAGGATCGCCCTCGCGCTGCTCGACAACAGCACCGGTGCCGAGGCGCTCGTCGAGTCGATCTTCGCGGACCTCTGGAGATCGCCTCCCGCCCAGGTCGAGGGCGGGGACCGCTCGCTTCGTTCGTGGATGGTTGGAGAGATCGCGCTGCGGGGGCTCGCGGTCGTCGATTCCAACCCGCCCCGCTCCCGCCAGCGCTCCTCGTAAGGAGCTCCCAGGGGACGCGATCAGTCCATCCGCTTGCCGAGCTCAGCGGGCACGAAGTAGCCGCCCATGTAGTCCTCGTCCACGGTCGTGGACCCCACCTCAGCCGCATGGTCCCAGGCGTCGTCCTCGGGTTCGTAGCCGAGCCGCGCTGCCGCGTCGTCGAGCCACCATCGGTCTCGGTTGGCGGAGACGCCGGCAACGACCAGACAGCCGAGCGAGGGGACCTCGAGGCACCGGTTCACGAGCTGAGAC
>JBAPVZ010000819.1:0-6740 GCA_049283435.1 Candidatus Dormiibacterota bacterium | reverse complement strand
CCTCGTAGTAGAGCTGGAGATGGTTGACGGGCGCGAACCCGGTCTGGACGGAGTCGGTCGACGTCATGTTGGCTTCTCGTTCAAGGTGACGATCTCGGAGATGGACCAATGGCGGACGGGATTCGAGGTCCCTGACGCAGATGAACTCGCTGGCGTCCACTCCGACCGCTCGGCCGACTGTCTCGGCTGGGCCCAGGACGATGGCCATCACTTTCGGCCACCTGACACCAAGACACGCGTCTCGTCACGGCCGTATTAGCAGTCGGCGTGGCCAAGCTGTGCGGGGTGCACGGCGGGATCCTCAATCCAGGGGCTTCACAACCTTTCACCCGCTCTCAACGGGGTCCGAGACGCGACCCACCGGGCAAGCCCTTCCCCCTACCGTTGATCAGGGCGAGAGGGTGGGCGAGTGTCAGGCGGTTGATCAGGGCGAGAGGGTGGGTTAGTGTCAGGCGGTCGATCAGTGCCAGAACGCTGCTCCCTGCTCGGCCATGTCCGCGGTCCGTTGTCGACGGTGCCGTCTCCCCTCGCTTCGCGACCGGGTACGGCGTCCGGGCCGTCGTTCACAGCACCTGTGCGGCGTTCCTGAGCCGATGTGTCCGGATCGAGAGCGTCGGCAGCTCGTAGACGTTCGCTCTGTTCGGCTCGCTCTGCGGAGGCCCGCTCGGCACGTTCGTCCGCCTGGATTTCCATCTTGCTCGCGGTCGCGGCCTGGTGGTCGGACTCGGCGCGCGCTGCGCGAGCGATCGCCTCCTGCTCCGCTGCCTCGGCCTCCCGGGTGCGCACCGAACGCTCATCTACCGCTGCGCGTTCCCTGAGGTCAGCAGCCGTTCGGCGACGTCGAGAACGCATGGCCATCACCGCGAGAATGATCAGCAGTACAAGCACGACGACGACGACGACGATTACGCCGACGACGGTAGGACTCATCATTTCCTCCTTTCAGTTTATGGCTGCCTACCGAACATAGTGTCCGCGTCTACGGTGGACATTCCCTCGATCGAGTTTCTACCGGCCGCCCGGGCCGCGCTGCTGCTCGGCGAGCCGTTGGGCGAACGAGGCCAGCCGCTCCCCGTAGTGGGCAAGCTGCTGCCCGTAGGCCGCCAACTGCCCTCCGTAGTCGGCGAGGTCACCCGGAGTGACGTGCTGAGCGGCGGGCTCGCTCCCGAACCTCGGGCCGGCGGGATCGGCTGTCGTTGATGCGGAGAAGTCGGCTCCCCTCGGGGAGGGGTCGGCGGCTGGCGACGCCTGGCTCTCGGAGCGGAGATCCTGGTCGGACCCGCCGGCTGTGGCTGACGCCTCCGGGCCGGCACCGGCTGGGAGATTGGCGCCCTCGCCGGAGGTCGCCGCCTGGTGGTCCGCCGTCACCGCCCGGCCCAGACCGTAGTAGCGGGCGAGTTGGGCATGATCCTCGGCGCCCAGGTCGCCCTCGCGGACCTGGGGCGCGTTGTGCACTTGGTCCTTGGTGTACGGAACCGCGATGCCGTTAGCGGTCTCATGGGCGCCCTGGAGCGGGACCATGGTCTTGGCCCCCATGCCGAGGACGCCGGTGCTGATCAGTGCCCAGTCCAGGCGATCGGCTCCCAGGTCCGGGTAGAGCTCCTCGACTGAGCCGAGCTTCTCACCATGAGCGTCGAACAGGACGCTGCCGCGGGGATCGGAACTCATTTGCAATGCATTGTCTCCTGACTGGCACAGAACTTGTGCTACGTGGGACCCTCGCCGCTCAGCCGCGGGCTCCGCGGACGCGACCTCGTGTGATGAGACGAAGCAGGAGCACGAGGATGATGGCACCGATCACGGCAACCACAATGCTGCCGATGAGTCCAACGCTTCCCTGGAAAAAGAACCCGACGATGAATCCCCCGATCAGGGCGCCGATGAGGCCCAGGATCAGGTCCCCAATGATGCCGTAGCCGCCCCGTTTCATGATGAGGCCGGTCAACCACCCCGCGATTAGTCCGACGACGATCCATGCGATGATTCCGCCTGGCTGAAGTTGCATTCTTCGCCTCCAATATGACGCTGTGTCGACCGGGGCATTTGCTCTCTTGCGGCCCAGCCGTCATGCGCGTTCGGTCGTGATGTGGGGAGAAAGCTACCGGGAATACAGGCAAGAGTTCCATGGCAGGAGGGCAATCTTTGTCAGGCTTCTTCTTGCGCACTGACACCGATGTCCCCCTGCTCGTCGTCGGCCACCACTGGCGCGCCGCGCAGGGTAAGGCAGTACCCCAGCCCCCGTTCGGAGAGCAGCTCGCACGCCGGCGCGAGCGGGCTCAATTTCTGCCGAATCCGGCCGATGTAGGTCCGAAGCTGTTCGGGGGAGGATTCCGGGCCCCAGGCCCGCATCAGCATCTGGTTGGTGTCGACGAACCCGTTGAGGTTGCTCAACAGCAGCACCAGCAACTCCCATTCTCGCCTCGTGAAGCGGATGACCTCCTGGCCCCGGCTCACCGCACGTCGGGAGGCATCAAAGAGCACTCCGCCGACCTCGATTCGGGATGCGATCGGGACCACGGACTTGGGTCCCCTCAGCTCCGTCCTCGCCGCCCCCAGGAGCGCCTCAGGGACGAACGGTTTGGGCAAGATCTGGTCGGCGCCCGCCTCGTAGGATTCCAGCGTCTCCTCGTACGAGTCGCTCAGGATGATGAGCGGGGCATGCGAGAGGGCCCGGAGCTCCCCGACCTGGCCCGGGTCGGGGATCTCGTCGATGCCCACGCCGAGGATGACCAGGTCGAACCGGCCCTCCTGCAGCAACGACCGGCCCTCGCGCACGTTCGCAACCGTCTCGCAGTCGGCGTCCGCCAGCCCGACGACATGTGCGATGACCGACCGGTAGACCGGGTTCGACTCCACGACCACGACCCGCCGCCTTGCCTCTTCCTCTCTCACGGCTACCCTCCAACTGGCCGGAACGCTGCGTTCGCTCCGGAACATGGCGGTCCGACGGTAAGAACGGCTGCCGGGCCGATTGCGCACGGGCGTGCGATTCTTCTTGCGGCCCCCTCCTGCGGCGCCGGCCGCGGGGGACCGACCCTGGCTCCGCCCCAGGGGCGGGAGCTGGTCGCGCGATCGATCGCGGCCTTGGGGCCGCGCATCGGGCGGACCACGACGGGATCCTGGAGGTTCAGCTGCTCCAGAGAGGCCAGCGCACGGTCGCAGGCCCCAGCGCGGGCCGGAAAGGCGACCTGGCGCGCCGTCGTGTCGCCTCATCCGGTAAACGTCGGCCGTCTCGACCACAACGTCCCCCGTGCCCGTGAGGTGTTCGACACCTCCTCATGATAGTATCGATATCAGCTTTTCCATCAGACGATATGGTCGGAGGACGCGCGGTCGTCTCGCCCGGAGCGAGCACACATCCTGGGCACGGATCCCATGTCCAAGCGGGCAAAGCGGGTAACCGCGATTATGACGGCCAAGTTCCCAGGGAGGTGCGGCATGCCCCGGCTGAGCTGGAGCGACAAACGCGAACGCCAGTACCAGCACGTCAAGGAGAGCCAGGAGCAACGCGGGCGAAGCGAAGACACCGCGGAGGAGATCGCGGCCCGCACCGTCAACAAGGAGCGTGCGCGGACGGGGGAGGCGAAACAGTCCAGCCGGCTCTCCCGGAGCGACATGTCATCCGGTCGCCGCGGGGGCATGCGATCGCACGCAGGGGCGGGCGGACGAACGGTCGCACAGCTGCGCCAGGAGGCGAGCACGCGTGGGATCCGCGGGTACTCGAGAATGCGCAAGGCCGAACTGGAACGGATGCTCCGCCGCGACTGAACGATTCGCGTGCCGGCGAAAGACGACGGCGGACCCGCCGGCCGACCAGCGCAACCATGGAGGCGTCCCCGAAGCCATCGACGTCAAACGCCGCTGATCTGACTTCATTTTGTCCGTCAAGCAGGTTGAGACCCGGCGTCTCCCGCAGCGGTGGGAGCCGAGAAGCGTCCGTTCGTCTCCCGGAGGCGAAGCCGTCGTCGGGTGCGTTCCCGAAGAGCCGTGCCCCAGCGCAGTGCCGAATAATTGTGCGCACTTTGGTCGTTTGCGAGTTGCAACTCAAACGGAAATCGAAGGCTTTCGGACGGTGTCGTTGTCGACGCAAGAGTCTGGATCTGAACTCGATATCGATCCAATCAAAGATGGTGGGCGGCGCTGGTATCGAACCAGCGACCTCTTGCGTGTGAAGCAAGCGCTCTCCCACTGAGCTAGCCGCCCACGGCCGAAACATTGTACTGGGCGCCACATCGCCGCGCGGGGCGGCAGCCGCGCAGACGGCGGCAGCCGCCCACCGGGGACCGCCCAGGGCGACCCTCTCGGCACCTCAGCCCGAGCTGACGGGTCGCAGCCGAATCCGGAGAACGGGGAATCAACCCTCCAATCGCGGCCCTGACGGGTGAGTGGAGGCCGGGACTCTCGTCCCTTGACATTGTCCCGCCCCGTGCCAAGATAGGCACCGTCCGATGACAGCTCGCCTCCGGCCGGGAGGAGACGGACATAGAGCGGATTGGCCGGTCGGCAACCCGGATGGGCACCGGGGGCGCCGGAACCTTGGAAAACAAGGGGGTGTCTTTGATGGGTCGTCTCCGGTGGAGAGCGATAGCGCTCTCGATCGCCGTCGCCCTGCTCGCGTTCGCGTGTGGCGGAACCAGCGGTGGGGGCAGCGGTACGCTCGCCTCCAATCAAACGTTCAGCTTCCCGTTCATCGCCGGCGGCAGCATCTCGACGCTGGACCCCGGCCAGGTCAACGACGCGGTCGGCACCGCGCTCACCCAGGAAATGTTCGGTGGGCTGCTCACCTTCAACGCGAATCTGAAGGTGGTCCCCTTCGCCGCGACCTCGCTTCCCACGGTCTCCGCGGACGGCAAGACCTACACCTTCCACCTGCGGCACGACGTCAAATTCTGGAACGGTGACTCGGTGACGTCGAAGGACGTGCTCTACAGCTGGAACCGCGCAGCCGCGCTGCAGGGGTCCTACGCCACGGTTTTCCAGCCTGTCGTCGGCTACGACGCCGTCGCTGCCGGCAGCGCGACGACGATGACCGGCCTTACGGCTCCCGACGCCTACACGGTCGTTGCGAAGCTCCAGTTCCCGGCCGGCTACTGGCTGACCGAGACGGCGATCTGGACCGCGAACATCCTCGACCAGAAGGCTGTCTCGGCGGGGGGGGCCGACACCTGGTGGAGCAATCCGCAAACCGCGGTCGGCATCGGCCCATTCAAGCTGACGCAGTACACGGCGAACTCCTCGCTCGACTTCGCACCCGTCAAGAACTGGTGGAACGGCTCCACCGGCTCGCTGACCCATGTGCACATCGACGAGGGCGTGGACGGTTCGTCAGCGGTCAAGAAGTTCGAGGCCGGAGGCTACGGCACGATTGGGCCGGCCGACAACTATCCTCCGGCGACTGACGTCCTCCGCTACGAGAACGACCCGACGAAGAAGTCGCTGCTCCACATCTACACCGGCGGCAGCACGAACTGGATGGGCTTCAACTTCACCGGTGACAGTCCGTTCGCGCCGAAGCCGGGCATCACACCGGGCCAGCCAACCGTCGGGCTCGGCCAGGACCAGGGTCAGGACGGACGTTCGGCGTTCTCCGCCGCGATCAACCGCGATCAGTTTGCCCAGGTCGTGTGCGCCAAGGGGACCACATGCGCGCCGGCGGATCACGGCCTGATCCCGACCAACCTCTACGGCAGCCTCGGCTCCAAGGCGGACCCGATGGCGACCTACGACGCCTCGAAGGCCAAGGCCGACTACCAGAAGTGGGACCCGACGGGCGCCAAGGCGAAGTCGATGAAGCTCGAATACAACACGAGCCCCACCAATGATCAGGCGTGGCAGAACGTACAAGCGCAGCTGCGCAGCACGCTCGGCGTCAACGTCACGCTCTACCCGACCGATTTCAAGACGTTAATCGCCGACCGCCAGAATCACAAGCCGTACCTCTTCCGAGATGCGTGGAGCGCCGACTATAACCACCCGCAGGACTGGTACGACAACCTTTGGACCTGTGCCGGCGCGCGCAACGGCGGCAATAACAATTCCGGTTACTGCAACCCGCAGATGGACCAGCTCGTCTCGTCCGCCGACCAGAAGCCGATCTCGCAGTCGCTGAGCCAGTACACCCAGGCCTACCACATCATGCAGCAGAGCAACTACGGCGCTCCGATCGAATACGGGACGGCCCAGTTCTTCACCCAGAAGTGGGTGCAGGGCGAGTCGAATAACGGCCTTTACGACGCGAGTTGGACGAACATCAAGATCCTGCAGCACTGAGAGCGCGACAACGAGCCGACCGACGAGAAGGCCGTCCATCGGACGGCCTTCCCGACGGCTGCTGGGCACGTTGCCGGCGCGGCGGCATCGAGGCCGGTGCTCGAGCGCTTACGACTCCGACCTCGTTTCGCCCACCCTGGACCGTGCGAGGACCGGGCCCGGGTGTGCGACCTCTCGGTAGGTAGCGGCGCAGCCCACGATTGGCTGCTGGACGTGGGGGTCGCTGCCAGATCCTCGTCGGGTGCCAGGCGGTCGCCGCCGGCACTGCGCAGGCGGTCGCCGCCGGCACCGCGAAGGTGATGACCGGCCTCACGGCGCCCGACCGCTACACGGTCGTCGCGCGGACCTCCCAGCCGGCCGGCTACGCGGAGATGGCGGTCGCGATGCAGTCCGCCTCGATCCTCGACCACCACGAAGTCGGCGCCGGGGCCACCCACCGGGCCGCCCTCGTCACCTCGCGGGACCAGCCC
>JBAPVZ010000818.1:0-28328 GCA_049283435.1 Candidatus Dormiibacterota bacterium | reverse complement strand
TTCGACGGCGTGCTTCGTCGGACGACATCTTTTCGTAACCGGTCCGCGCCAGGCTGATCCTCGGATGCGACAGCACCCCGAGCAGAACTTCCTACCCCCACCCCCTGGTCGGCCCCTTCGGGGGCCGACCCCCTCTCGCGCTACCGTCTCCCGATGCCGCAGAGTTGGACGTACCGTCCTCGACCCTGCTGCGTGGCGTGGCCCGGCCCGCGAACAAAGAGCCAGCAATCGTACGGGCGGCCGCAACCGACGCTTGCTGGCCGGGCCGGCGGGAATCGGACGAAATCAGCGCCAGCGGGATGCGGGATCGTCAGCTGGGTTACGCGGCGCCTCACATTTGGGTGGGGACAACGGATCGGGTTCCGAGCTAGCCTCGCCCAGCGATCAGCGATCCCTCGGAGTCCGGGATCAAGCCGAGGTGAGCTCCCAGCGCGCCAGCAACCTTCTCCAGCGTGTTTCTCGTGGGATTGCTACTCCCGCGCTCGAGCTTGCTGATTTCGCTCTGGTCCAGACCCGCTCGAGTTGCTAGGTCTTCCTGGGAAAGACCCTTGCCTCGACGCAACTCAAGGACCTGGCGGGACAGGCTGTAGTGCTCGCGCATGGCATCGAGCACCTGGCGGTCGGCGGGGGCCAAGTTCGCCTCGATGTCGGCCACATGCTCTCGGAAGGAAGTGCTGCCGTACTTGCGCATAAAGTGTCCGCCTCCACAACTATGGGATAAGCGTCATATGGTTTGTATCCCATGTCAGCTACTTTTGCGACTTCTTTTTTCGCGCCCGGAAATCGGCCAACAGCCGCTGCGCCTTGCGGACTGCCTGGTCCTGCTTCCGCGGGTAGCGCCCTTGTCGAACCCCGCGAGTAGGAGGATGATCCGATCCCCATAGGCGTGGAAAAAGACCCGCAGGACGATCCTCTCCTTGCCCCGCCCACTGGCAACCGCCGGCTCGCGCCCGAGCTTTGGAAACCTTCGCTGAATCTCGGCTTGTGTGTGCCGAATGCGCAACTCGTAGAGCCCGTCGCCCAAGTGACGCCCCACTCAGAGCCGCAGACGTTGATACCCTCCCGGGTGGGTACCACGTCCAGGGCGGCGGTCGCGGCCAGGCCCTTCGCGCGGTCCTCGGCCCTCCTGCTCTGGACCAGATCATCCAGCCAGGCTCGGCATGGCTGGTTCCCGAACTCGTCCTCGTAGTACTCGAGCCACCATTCGGCCATCGCTCCGAGGACGATAACCCGGACGGCCGAGGCAAGGAGCGTGGCGCGGACTAGGGCCGTGAGGAGGATTGGAAGCGAACCGTCGCCCCAAACCATCCGGGGGACGCTCGAGGCTCAATCGCCGAAGAGCCGCTCCTTCGCGGTGCGGAAGAGGTCGTCGAACTGCCCCTCGGCGAGCCGGTAGCGGGTGCGTCCGTCAGCTCGCTCCGATTCGAGCAGGTCCGCTTCCCGCAGGCCGCGGACGTGCGCCGAAACGGTCGGCTGCGCGAGATTGAACGCCGCGGCGAGCTCGCTGACCGTGGCCGGCTGCGACCCCAGGTGGGCCGCGATCGCGAGCCGGGTCGGATCGCCGAGCGCCCGGAACCGCTCCGACAGGCCCTTGGTGCGCCGGCGCGCCTCGTCGGCAGGATCGTCGGTCGAGAGACGAATCCCGACGAGCAGGGCGCCGGGCAGGTCGTACAGCAGGTGGCCGCCCCCGAAGAAGCCGGGGGCGACGACGAGACGTCCCTCCCGGGCTGCCTCGTCGAGCAGCGGGCGGTAGAACGGCTTCAAGGCGAGATGTCGAGCGGGCAGCAGCGACACCAGCGGCTCGCCGCGCTCGAGCTCTGATCGGAGCCGGTCGACGCGCGCCTGCACGCGCGGCAGGCCGACCGTCTCCCAGCGCTCGCGAATCGCGTTCCAGGACGCCCGCATCAGCGCGACGTAGGTGCGGCGCCGGCGCGCGTCGTCCCGTAGCACGGCAAGGTGGCGCTCGACCACAGCGCGCACGTCCTCGCGCTCGGTACGGAGCAGCAGCGGCCCGGGATCCCTCGTCGCCAGCTCGGGCAGCCGCGTGAGGAAGGGCTCCGCCGACTCGGCCGCGAGCGCCCCGTTCATCGCCGCATAGACGAGCAGCTCGTCGAAGGCGGGGTCGCACTCGCCGCCCCGGTCCTCCTCGGACCAGAACCCGCGGAGCCGCCGGGCCAGCTCCGGGCTCGCGGCCGACGACGTCTCCTCTCGGCGGGCGGAGGTGGCAAACCCGTAGATCTCAACGACGGCCGACGGACCGACCGTGACGGACGCGACCGCCCTGGTGTCTTCTTCCGCGGATAGCGGCATCGCTGATCGACTATATCACCAATCGATAAGATCGGAATAAATCTGACGAATTAGCTATATTGCTATATGTGATGACGTACTATGAGGCGGTCGTGGAATACCGGCGGCGAGATGCGGAGATCGCGGCAGCGGCCGAGCGAGCGAGGCTGCTCCACGAGGGTTTGGATCGGCAGAGCCGGAGCGAGCGGCGAGCGGGTCGGCGACGCTGAGCCCGCGCCCAACCGGCGCGCTGCATAGGAAGTAGGAGGTCAGGCGGTGCTGCAGTACGACATTGCCGTCTTCGCGATGACGGAGACCGAGACGCGGGCGGCCCGGCGGCGGCTCGCAGCGGGCGGCACGTCGCCGGAGGAGCGGTCGCGGCGGAACCTGCGGCAGCAGGTCGGCGTCCGGTTGATCAAGCTCGGCCTCCGGCTCGCCGCCGCGCGCGGCTGAGCGCGATTGCGGAGTCCCACGAGGGGACCCGCGCGATTACGAAATCAGTGATCGGCCCGGTAGCGGTAGCCGACGCCCCAGACCGCCTCGAAGCGGTCGCCGAAGGCGCCGAGCTTGCGCCGCAACCGGGCCATCTGCGTATCGACGGCGCGGTCCATGCCGTCGTAGTCGGCCCCCCACACCTGGTCCAGCAGATAGTCGCGCGTGAAGGTGCGGCCGGGGTAGCCGACGAGCAGCTGGAGGATCTCCATCTCGCGGCGGGTCAGCTCCAGCGGCCGTCCGTCGAGCGAGGCGCGATGGACCGCCGGCTCGAGGACGAGCGGACCGCTCGTCACCACCCTGCCCTCGGCGCCCTGCGTGCCGGCGGCGTCGAGCGCGACCCGTCGCAGCATCGCCCGCACGCGAGCCATCAGCTCGAGGATCGAGAACGGCTTGACGACATAGTCGTCGGCGCCCGCCTCCAGCCCGAGGACGCGGTCCGACTCCTCGTCGCGCGCGGTCAGCATGATGATCGGCGTCAGCCGGGTGCGTCGCAGCTCCCGGCAGACGTCGATGCCGTCCTTGCCGGGGAGCATCCAGTCGAGGATGACGAGCTGGGGATCGCACTGGTTCGCCACCCGCAGCGCCGCGTTGCCGTCGAACGCCTGCTCGACCTCATGGCCCTCCCGCTCGAGGTGAGTGCACAGCAGGTTGCACAGGCCGACCTCGTCCTCGACGACCAGCAGCCTCGCCATCAGGCGTCGGTCGGGGTCGCCGGGTCCGCCTTGCGGAGCATGACTCTGAGTACCGTACCGATCCCGACCTCGGACGTGGCGGTGATCGTCCCGCCCATCGCCTCGACGAGATCCTTCGCGATCGCGAGCCCGAGCCCGAATCCGCCGTGGTCACGGGAGCGCGCCGAGTCGGCGCGGTAGAAGCGCTCGAAGATCCGGCCCAGCTCCTCCGCTGCGAGCCCGACGCCGGTGTCGGAGACGGTCAGCTCGATGTGGTGCTCGCCGCGCGGCGCCGCCCCCAGCGCGACCGCGCCGCCGGGGGGCGTGTGGGTGATCGCGTTGCGCACGAGGTTCGTGATCACCTGCGTCAGGCGGTTGGGGTCGGCGAGGACGAGGAGCTGCCCCTCGATCGGTTGGCAGATGAGCGTCACGTGACGTTCGCGGCGGGCGATCGGCTGCAGCGCGGCGGCGACCCCCTCCAGGACCGGCGCTACGTCGACCCGCTCCGTCGCGACCTGCAGGCGATCGGCGTCGGCCCGTGCGAGCATCAGCAGCTCGTCGACGAGCCGGCCCAGACGCTTCGCCTCGCTCGCCGCGGTCGTCACGTACGGGCGCCAGTCCTCGATGTCGGCCGCCACCGCGCCCGGCAGGAGCAGCGTGTCGAGGTGGCCCTGGATGCTCGCGATCGGCGTGCGCAGCTCGTGCGAGACGTTCAGGATCAGCTCCTGCCGCCCCCGCTCCGCGTCGTGAGCGCGGCGCTCGGCATGCCACGCCCGGCGCTCCTCCGGGCTGACGCCGAGCATGCTGACCGCGAACTGGCCCCAGCCGCGCGCGAGCAGGTCGAGCGCGTGCAGGCCGAGCAGAATGACGAACGCGAGCGGGATGATCGCGATGAGGCGCAGCTCGGCCGAGAACAGGCTGAGCAGCACGATGCTTCCGGCGAGACCGGTGACGTCCTGGACGAGGGCTGCCGCGGGCAGGACGACGAGCACCCCGCCGACCGTCCAGGCGACCGCGCCGTAGGGGCCGAGCAGGAACAGGTAGAGCATCCCGGTCCACGTGTTCCGGCGCCGCAGGTAGTGCAGCGCGCGCCTCGGCGCGGACCCCTGCTCGGCGTCGAGGACGGAGATCGGGGGGACGTCGACCCCGATGAGATGGATGACGAGCTCGCGGTCGGCCGTGGCGAAGATCCATCCCAGCACGAGCGCGACGAGGACGACGAGCAGGCCGACGAGCACGATCGACGAGACCGCGCCGATGAACATGCCGCCGGCGAGGGCGGCGAAGTAGACGCAGCCGAGCGGGAACGCGAGCAGCAGGTAGGCGGCACGCTGGTAGGTGCGGGCACGGAACGCGATCGAGACGAACCGCCAGAGTGCGGCCCGCGGATCCGCGATCGCCCGCGCAATCGAAGGACCCGGCCGGGGAAGCTCCGCACCCTCCGGCCAGCCCTCGGGCGTGCTCTGGGTGTCCGCCCTGGCGCCCGGAGGAGGCCCCGGCCAGGGCGCGCCCGGCTGAGGCGACGGCGGCCCCGTAAGGGCCGGTGGTGACGTTGGCGGACGGCCCGGCCCGCGAACCTGCCGCTGCACGAGCGGAAGCCTACGCCCGGACTGTTTCCAGAACGTGTCAGCGCACGGTGCCGGTCCGCCGGCCTGGCGCGCAGCTCAGCGAAGCGCGTCGCCGGGCATGACGACCTCGTTCCTCAGCCGCGCGGCGACGTGCGCGACTGGAGCCCGGGCGGGTTGGCCTGCTCCGCGGTCGCCGGGACGTCGAGACCGAGCGCCCACACGATCACGGCGAGGCGAGCCGCGCCGCGAGCAGCGCGGTCGCGACGACGAGCACGAAGACGAGGACGCCGACCACTCCCGCGGCGATGCCCCAGGCGAGGAGTCGCCGACGCTCGCGGCCCGCGACGGCGCGGCGGCCGGCAATCGGGTAGCCGGCGGCAGCGGGCGGGCGCCGGGCGGGGGGCGGAATCGAACCTGGCCGGTAGCCCGGCGGTACCCCCGCGGGGGGAGGCGGCAACGCGGTGCGTCCGGGAGCGATCGACACCTTCTCGGTCGGCACGTCGGGCGACGTCGGCGCGACGCCGTGCAGGTCCTGACCGCAGCGGCCGCAGAACGGGTAGGCGCCGAAGCTGGGCGCGCCGCAGCGGGGGCAGATCGTCGTCGGCCGCGGCTGCATCAGCGGATCACGCTCCCGGTCCGTCCCTCGCCGACCTTCGCGGTCGCCCGCACCGCGACGCCGCCCCTCGGGCAGAACGCGGGCCGGGCACCAGGTGGTGGCAGTGAGGGCCGGGGAACGTTGAGCCCTCTCCGACCACCTCGACCGTCTCCGCGAGCAGCACGTGGTGCAGCGCGAGTCGCGGCCTCGGCGACCGCAGGGAACAAGGCGCCGATGCCGCGTTCCTAGTGCAGCTTCCACTGAATGGAGCTGCGCACCGGCTTGGCGGCAGGTTCCAGACGGGGGTTGAAATCGTTGTTCGAGGAGACCTGCTCGTAGTAGTAGATGTCGCCGTTCGACTTGGAGTCGATCCAGATCGCATCGCAGACCTGGACCGTCGATCCGCTCGCATTCGGCTCGTCGTACAGGTAGCCCTTGACGGTGCCCGAGATGCCGCCGATCGTCATCGTCGATTGGTCGATGCAGGACGTGACGGACGGATACTTCTTCTGCAGTGACGACTCGACGTTGGAGAACGCCTGCGCCGTCGTCTCCGGCTGGCCCAGCTGCTGACTCATGACCTCGACCAGCCCCCAGCCGGAGCCGGCCTGGAGGTCGACGAGGTTGTCCTGCCGGTTCTTCAAAGACCACGTGGAGCCGGCGGCCAGGCTGAACGTGCTCGTGTCGACGGTCGAGGAGGAGCCGCCGCTCGGGCTCGTCGTCGGGGCGACCGTGGGGGATGGCGTCGGTCCGCTCGGTTGCCCGGTCAGCGCGCGAACGGCGACGACGCCGGCCAGCGCGACGACGACGACAACGACGAGCGCGGCGAGCGCGACCCCGACGATGAGGCCCGGCGACATGCGTCCGACCTGGGGGGCCCGCCCGGAGGCCGCGTAATAGGGGGACCTGTAGTCAGGCGCCGGAGCCCGCGCCGGTTGGAGCGGCGGCGGATAGCTCGACGGAGGCGGCGGCAGCGGGTAGCCGGCCGGAGGCGGTGGCGCGTAGGCCGGTGACGCGGGCGGCGGGACGCCGATGCCCGCCGGCGAGGTCGGCGCCGCCGGTTGCGCCGTCGCGCCGGCAGGGCTCACCGGGACGCCCGCCAGTGAGGTGCCGCAGCTCTGGCAGTACTCGTTCTCGTCCGGGTTCTCAAACCGGCAGTTGGCGCAGATTCTCGCCATCTATTCCTGCCCCTCCGCCGGCGGCCGGCCCTGCCGCTCCGCCGGCGGCGTGGCGGTACTGCCGGATCGGCGCCGGGGCGGCGGCGAGCGCCAGTCCGCAGTTGGGGCAGAATCCGGCCGCGATCACGTGCCGATGGCAGTTCGCGCAGACCGCCTCGTGCATCCCGAGATCCGACGCCTCCTCGAGCAGCGCTCGGTGCAGCACGTAGCGAAGGCCGACGAGCAGGACGATCACGACCAGCGCCTGCCAGGCGACCGCCGCCACCTCGCCGGGGCCACCGAGCTGCAGCAGCTGGCCGACCGCCGAGAACGCGATGTGGGCGAGGATCGCGAGGCCGATCGTCGCGATCTCACGCGAGGCCCCGCGCCCGCCGAAGAGTCGCCACAGGCCGGCGGCGATGATCCCGCTGCACGCGCCCTGCATCACGGGTTGGAGGATGGCGATCGTCAGCAGTGGGAAGATCCAGTTGCCCGGATTCGACTGCAGGTTGGTGGTGCCGATGAACGACGAGAAGTTGACGATGCTCTCGGCGGTGCTGAAGCCGACGCCGGCAGCGACGCCGAACGTCAGGCCGTCCATCGTCTCCGGGAAGCCACGACCGCGCAGCCAGAGCGCGGGCAGCGGCTTCAGCACCTCCTGGACGACCGGCAGGAGCACGCCGAGCCCGAGCACCGCGCTGACGTCGATGCCGCTCGCCAGGCCGAGGCCGCCGAGCCCGGACGGCGCCGCGAGCGAGGGGCCGAGCAGCTTCGTGAGCAGTGTCACGACGATGCCGAGCGCGGCCCCGGCAGCGATCGTGAAGCCGACGACGGCCGCCGGCTCGTCCCGATAGACCTGGGCCTCGTAGAGGTAGATCAGGTAGAGCACCGGGATGAGGAACGCGGAGACGAGGATCGCCGCGGTGACGAAGCCGGTGACCCAGAGGACGAAGATCCCCGCCAGCCCGAGCAGCAGCGCCCAGCGGAACTCGTGGATCTTGTGCTGCCCGAGGTGCGGGAACAGGGTCGTCATCAGGCTCGGATGCGCGACGTGCTCGCCGGGGTGCGCCGCATAGGCATGCAGACGGGACGGCCGGTCGTGGAGGTCGTCGGTCGTCCCCTGATGCGCCCCGCAGCGAGTGCAGAAGACGCCGTCGACGACGACCTCCTCGCAGTGGTCACAGACCACGGCGATCGACTCCGCCCGTCACTGCTTCCAGGTCACCGATTGCCGCATCGTGCCGCCGTCCGCCTCCAGCTGGCCCTGCTCGGAGGAGGCGGCGACGTCCTCCCACTCGTAATAGTTACCGCCGACGATGGCGACCCAGACGACCTCGCAGTTCTCGACCGAGCCGCTGCCCGTCCCGTTGGCCTGCGTGTACCGGAAGCCCGTGATCTTGCCCTGCTTTCCACCGACGGTGAGGCCGGCCTCGCTCGAGCACGAGGTGATGCCCGAGGTCGCACGCTGGCCGATGCTCGCCTTCACCGCCTCGAACGCCTGGTCCGGCGTCGTGACGCCGTTGCTCGGCTGACCGAAGACGACGAAGATCTGGGCGTCGCCGGTGCTCTGGAGATCGACCTCTCCGGCTTTCTCGGCGTTGACGGTCCAGCCTTTCGCGAGCTGGAACTTCACGAAGTTGGTGGAGACCTCGGAGGCGGAGGGCGCCTTACCCCGGGCATTGCGGTTGGCCTGCTGACGCTGGCTCGTGAGGGCATGGAAGCCGAGGACTGCGACGACGACGAGCAGAGCGACGATCACCGCACCCCCGATGCCGACGCCGACCCAGAGCCCGGTCTTGCGGCCGCCGCTGCCCGGCGGTGCCCCGTAGCCGCCAGGTGGCGTCCCGTAGCCATACGGCTGCTGCCCGGGTCCCGGTGCCGGCGGCCCCGGCGAATACCCGGGCGGCTGCTGCCCGTATCCGGTGCCGGCCGGCGGCGTGCCGTAGGGCGGCTGCTGGCCGAGTCCCGGCGGCGGCCCCATGGGGCCTGCCGGTGGTGCGTAGTTCGGCGCCGGAGGCGGCTGCTGCCCGTGGGGAGCAGAGGGTGGTCCCGGCGCGGCCCCGAACGGCGGCGTCTCCGGCCCCGGCGGCGTCCCGTAGGACGGTGGCGGTGGACTCCACGCTCCCGGCTGCCCGGGCGGCCCACCGGGCTGTCCTGGCGAGAAGCTGCCGGCGGATGCGGCCTCGCCGCCTGGGAATGGCTGCTGCTCGGCGGCCGGCGGGTAGTTCGGGCCCGGCTCCTGGTTGGGGGGTGGCAGGTCTCCCGGCGCCCGCTCCGGTTCGCCACCTGTCCGCTGCGCTCGGCCCGGCGGGTCGCCGTCCGGCGGCCGCTGATCGTCGCCCATAGGATTCACTCCCAATCGGCCCCGAGCTCGGCCGGCTCGCGATTCTCGTGCGCGTACTCGTTCATCGTCTGCTGTAGTAACGCTCGCAGGGCGCCTGCGGGTCCCGTGTTCCGGGCCCGCGATGGCTGCACGCCGCGAGTCGCGGCGCGTCGAACCATCCTACGCAAGGGGGCGCTGGCGAACCGGCCGCGCTCAGTACGCAGAGGGGGGCGGCTGGTACGCGTTGAAGGCCGGCGCCTGTCGGAGGGTCGCCCCGGTCGCCGCGCGCGCGTTCAGCACCGCCGGCGTCAGTGCCGGCCAGCGGTCGGTGCGGACGCGCTGATCGAGCGCCTGGATCGACGTCGCGATCTCCCCGGCGCTGAACGCGCAGTGACCGGCACGCTCGACATAGAGCTCGCGCAGCCGCTGTCCTTCGCCGGCGGCCGCGACGCGCTGCGCATACACGCGACTGTCAGACGGCGAGATCAGCCCGTCCCCGATCGTCTGCACGGTGAGCACAGGAACGCGAAGCCGGCCGGGCGGCGTCCCGTAACGCTGGAGGTACTGCGCCGCCGCGGGCGCCGCCGCGATCGGGGGGACGCCGCCGAGCCTCGCGAGGTCGGCGCCGACGGACAGGTGCGCGGCTTCGTACAGGGCGCGAACCTCAGCGGAGTCCGGGCTGTCCGCGAGGACGGCGGTGGCGTCGGTCCCCGACATCGACGACCCGTTGCCGCCCGCTCGCTGCTCCAGCTCCGCCCGCGCGTCGAACTCGAAGAACAGGACGAGAGAATCCAGCCACGTCGCCTGGGCCTGCTCCGCCGCGCTCGGCGTGAGCGGTGGTTCGCCGCGAACCCAGCCGGGCACGCCGGCGAGACTGGCGGCGAGCGCGACGCGGGCTCGGCCGGCCGGCGTTCGCTGCGCCTGCGCGAGATAAGAGCGCGCCACGTCGAGCTCGGGGCCCGGCTGGCTGATGTCGACGACCCGCAGCCGCGGATCGGCGCCGGCCACGAGCTGCTGGAACGCGACCGCGCCGGTCAACCAGCGATCGAACTGCAGCGTCGTCCCGCCGACGACTCCGCAGAGCGAGAGCGCACCGAGCGCGTGTGAGCTCGGATCCTGCGCGAGCAGCGTCGTGATCAGCCCCCCCATCGACTCCCCCCAGAGCAGGATCCGGCGAGGATGCCAGCGGGTCCGGACGAGGGCGATCAGCGCCAGCTGCTCGGGCAGCGCCTGGGCCACCGCCCAGCCCTGCGCCGAGTAGGCGGCGCCGGCGAGTGCGTAGCCGCGATCGAGAAGCGCGCTCGCCGTCACCGGATCGGGCGCCACCACGGCCGGATTCCGATTCCCCCAGCCGGTGTAGCCGTGGCTGAAGAGGAGCAGCGTGCCGTTCCAGCTGGCCGGGATCTGGACGGCGTAACGGCTGCCGTCGACAACGCCGGAGAACCTCTCGTCCCGGTTCGCCGACGTCGGGCCGACGACCGCGAGGACGAGCAGGAGCAGGAGCAGGAGCGTGAGGTTCGAGCGCAGCATTCGTTCGGCGGGTCCACCCTCAGCATGGCGCGATCCTGTCCCATCCGCTGACTTCGAGTCTTGCCGGCACTTGCTCCGGCCGTCCGTCGAGCGCCATGTGCTAGGCTTCCGTGGTCACGCAAGTCGGTGCCTCGAGGGGCGCCCAACAGAGAACGGGGGGTAGCGTTCTTTGTCAAGACTCGCACGACTGCTCACGCATGCCGTCATCATCGTGATCGCCGTCGCGCTCGTTTCGTACGCGTCAATAGCAAAGGGCTCGATGCTGCTGGAGCTGCATCGAGGTGCGTCGAATGCGAGCGCCGTCGTCCAGGGCGGCAACGTGGGCAGCCTCGAGGTCGGCCAGTCGGCCGCGATCGTCGCGCCGGCACCGATCCCGACGGCCGTTCCTGTCCCCCACACGCCGCTCACCTATCAAGTGGGCCAGACCGACACGCTGGCGACCATCGCGTCGAAGTTCAGTGTGAGCCCGGACCAGATCCGCTGGTCCAACCCGTCCGAGCTGACGGAGGACCCCGAGGTCACGCCGGGGCAGACGCTGCGCCTGCCACCGGTTCCGGGCATCGTGACGACGATCGCGAAGGGTCAGGACCTGGCGGCGCTCGCGGCCTACTGGAACGTCGACCCGCAGACGATCCTCGACTTCAACTACGTGCGCAATCAGAGCACCGACCTGGCGGCGGGCACGACGATCGTGATCCCCGGCGCCCGCGGGCCGCAGCTCCCGCAGGAGGTTCCGCCCCCGCCCAACCTACCGCCAGGGGTCGCCGGCTTCTCGGGGCCGCTGACGGTCGGCGCCGCACCGGGCGCGAACCACGCCGTCCCCTACAACAACTTCCCGTTCGGCCAGTGCACGTACTACGTCGCGACGCGGGTGACGATCCCCTGGCGCGGCGACGCCTGGAGCTGGTTCGGCAGCGCGCAGTCAGCGGGCTGGTCGACCGGCCACACGCCGCGCAAGGGCGCCATCATGGTGACCTGGGAGAGCGCGGCGTACGGGCACGTCGCCTACGTCGAGCAGGTCTACACGGACGGCTCATGGCTCGTCTCTGAGATGAACTACCTCGGCGAGGGCGTCGTCGACCAGCGGCGGATCACCCCGGGCTCGGTGCCGGTGATCGGCTTCATCTACCCAGCGGGGAGCAACCAACCCGGTACCTGAGCCACCGCTCCGCGCGCGCGAGCCATTGCCAAGGGGGCCGAACGCCGGCAACCGGCCGCTACCTCGCACCGGGAAGGGGCCGAACGCCGGCAACCGGCCGCTACCTCGCTGGCGGCTCAGCGGTCGACGTCGCGACCGGTGCTGCTGAGCAGTGCCTCCACCGCCTCGCGCGGCAATCGCAGCAGGTCGCCGTGCACCGTCATCGAGAGCGCCGCCATCGCGACGCCGCGGCGCAGACCGGTCGGCAGGGCGTCCTCCACCAGTCCCCAGAGAAGGCCCGCCGCGAACGCGTCGCCGGCGCCGATACGGTCCACCATCTGCACCTCCTGCGCCGGACACTCCAGCCACTCGCTCCCGAGCAGTAGCGTCGCCGGCTCCGCCCCCCAGGTGCAGGCGACCGCGGGCGCCTGGAATCGGGCGCCTAGAGCCTGCGCGACGGATCGCGGCGGGCCGCTCGCACCGAACAGATCGGCCGCGTCCTGGCCCTTGCAGATGACGAGGTCGACCGCGCCAGCGAGCTGCTCGAGGGTCGATGCGGCCTGCTCGGCGGTCCACATCCGCGCTCGATGGTTGACGTCGAGCGAGACGGTGCACCCGCGGGCCCTGGCCTCCCGCACCGCCTGCGTCGCGACCTGGCGGGCGGCGTCGGACACGGCGAACGTGATGCCGGAGACGTGGAAGTGATGGGCGCGATCGAAGATCGACCAGTCGAACTGCTCGGGCCGCGCGAGGGCCATCGTGGTGCCGGCGCGGTCGTAGGTGACCGTCGTCGGGCGGGGCGGGCTGCCGAGCTGCACGAAGTAGGTGCCGAGGCGGCCCTCCGGCGTCCAGCCCACCGCGGACACGTCGACGCCGCCGGAGCGCAGCGTCGTCGCGACGCGCTGGCCGAGCGGGTTGTCCGGCAGCACCGACAGCCAGCTCGCGCGCACGCCCATGCGCGCGAGCGCGTAGGCGACATTCGCCTCCGAGCCGGCGACGTGCACGTCGAGCTGCGGCGCGTCTTCGATCAGGTCGCCGGGGCGCACCGAGAAGCGCAGCATGGACTCGCCAAGCGTGACGACATCCAGCGCACGCTCGGCGCCCGCGGCCCGCTCAGACAAGCTGCACGGGCCGAACGGCCTTGACCATCTCGGCGGCTCGCGCGCCGACCGCGGCCGGATCGCCCTTGGTGAGCGAACCGCCGACCCCGACCGCAACCGCGCCCGCCTCCAGCCACTGCCGCGCCGTCGCGGCGGAGATCCCGCCCGTCGGCACCAGGGCGACGTTCGGCAGCACCGGCAGAATCGCCTTCAAATAGTCGAGGCCGAGCGCCGAGGCGGGAAACAGCTTGACCAGATCCGCCCCGGCCTCGAGCGCCGTGATGATCTCGGTCGTCGTCGCAGCGCCGGGCAGCGTCGGCACGCCGTAGCGGCCGCCGGTCCGGATCACGGGCAGCGCGACGTTCGGACTCACCATGAACTGGGCGCCGGCGCGGATCGCGGCCGTCGCCATGCCCTCGTCGAGCACCGTGCCGGCGCCGACCAGGCAGCGGTCCCCGAGCTCGGCGGCGAGCACCCCGATCGCGTCCACCCCGCCGGGCGTCGTCAGCGCGACCTCGAGCACGCTGATGCCGCCCTCGGCGAGCGTGCGGCCGATCGAGATCGCCTCCTCCTGGCTCGAGGACCGGATGACGGCGACGACCCGTTCTGCCGCGATGCGGGCCGCCACCTCCCAGCGATGCGTCATCAGACCTCCCTCGGGAGCGGCGGTTGCGCCGCCCCCCTCTGCTTGCCCGTCTCGACCGACCCGGCGCGCCGCCCTCTCACGCGAGCGGCGTCCGCCACCCATGCGGGTCCTCGGCGAGACCGCGCTGCACCGCCGTGAGCGCGTCGCGAAGCCGGAGCGTCACCGGCCCCGGCTCACCGTCCCCGATCTCGAACGAGGTCTCGTCCGAGACGACGCTCCCGACCGGCGTCACGACCGCCGCGGTGCCGCAGGCGAACGTCTCGGTGATCGCGCCGCCCCGCACACCCTGCTCCCACTCCTCGACCGAGATGCGGCGCTCCTCGACGCCGTACCCGAGATCGGTCGCGATCTGGAGGAGCGAGTCGCGCGTCACGCCGGGGAGCAGCGTCCCCGTCAGCTGCGGGGTCACGACCCTGGCCGAGGGGCCCTCGCCGAGGACGAAGGCGAGGTTCATGCCCCCCATCTCCTCGACGTAGCGGCGCTCCGTCGCGTCGAGCCAGACGACCTGGGAGCAGCCGTGCTGCTCCGCCTCCACCTGACCGACGAGGGACCCCGCGTAGTTGCCGCCCGTCTTCGCCGCACCGGTGCCGCCGGGGGCCGCGCGGACGTAGCTCTTCGAGATCCACACGCGCACCGGCTTCGCGCCGCTCGTGAAGTACACGGCGGACGGCGAGGCGATCACGCAATAGAGCACGTCGGCGGCCGGCTCGACGCCGAGGTGCGGCGTCGTCCCGAACATGAACGGGCGCAGGTAGAGCGACTCCTCGGCACCGGCCGGCGGCACCCAGGCGCGATCCTCCCGGACCAGCGTGCGCAGCGACTCGACGAACAGCTCCGGCGGCAGCTCGGGGAGTGCCAGGCGCCGCGACGATGCCTGGAAGCGACGGGCGTTCGCGTCGGCCCGGAACGCGGCGACCGAGCCGTCCGGCTGCGCATAGGCCTTCAGGCCCTCGAAGATCGTCTGCGCGTAGTGCAGGACGGTCGCCGCGGGGTCGAGCGAGATCGGTCCGTAGGGCACGATCGCCGCGTCGTGCCAGCCCTGCTCACGGTCCCACACGATCTGCACCATGTGGTCGGTGAAGTGATGGCCGAAGCCAGGGGCGGCGAGAATCTCGGCGCGCCGCTCCGGGCTCGTCCGATGCTCGCTCGGGGTTCGCGTAAACGGCAGCACGTCGGTCATAGGAGAACCCTACAGCCAGCCGCTTCGCGGGCGCGGGCGGTGGGCGGTCCGGTCGGACGCCGGGCGTCGCGCTGGGGGGCGGCGTCACCCGACGGTTCGGGATCCGGGGTGTCGAAGAGCGGTACGCCAGGGCGCCGGAGAGCGGCGATACTCCCCACGCCGGGCGCGGCTCAGACCAGCCGGTACCGCCAGCCGTGCACATCCTCGGCGGTGCCGCGCTGGATCGCGGTCAGCGTGTCGCGCAGCCGCATGGTGACCGGCCCCGGCTCGCCGTCGCCGATCGTGAACGATCCGCCGTCGTGCGCGATCCGGCCGATCGGGGTGACGACGGCGCCGGTGCCGCACGCGAGCGCCTCGGTGACCCTACCCTCGCGCACGCCGTCGGCGACCTCTTCCACGGACACGCGGCGCTCCTCGGTGCCATAGCCGAGGTCGCGGCCGATCTCGAGCAGGGAGTCGCGGGTCACGCCCGCGAGCAGCGTCCCGGTGAGGCTCGGCGTCACGACGCGCGCCGATCGGCCCTCGCCGAACACGAACGCGAGGTTCATCGCACCCATCTCCTCGACGTAGCGCCGCTCGACGCCGTCGAGCCAGATCACCTGCTGGCAGCCGTTCGCGTGCGCCTCGACCTGACCGGCGAGCGATGACGCGTAGTTGCCGCCCGTCTTCGCCGCGCCGGTGCCACCGGGCGCCGCACGCACGAACTCCCGCGAGATCCAGGCCGCCACCGGCCGCAGGCCGCCGGCGAAGTAGGAGCCGGCGGGCGAGGCGATGAGCCGGTACTCGACCTCGGCCGCCGGATGCACGGACAGGCCAGGCGTCGTGCCGAAAAGGAGCGGACGCAGGTAGAGCGACGCCTCTCCGCCCGCCGGCGGCACCCAGGCGCGATCCTGCTCGACGAGGAGGCGGAGAGACTCGACGAACAGGTCCTCCGGCAGCTCGGGCAGCGCGAGGCGACGCGCCGACGCCTGCAGCCGCCGCGCGTTCTGGTCGGGGCGGAACGTCGCGACCGAACGGTCCGGCTGCTCATACGCCTTCAGCCCCTCGAAGATCTCCTGCGCGAAGTGGAGCACGTTCGCCGCCGGGTCGAGCAGCACCGGACCGTAGGGCACGAGCTCGGCGTCGTGCCAGCCCCGCTCCCGGCTCCACGCGATCCTGATCTGGTGGTCGGTGAAGTAGTTGCCGAAGCCGGGGTCGGCGAGCATCGCCGCCCGCCGCTCCGGGCTCGCGGGCGTCTCGTTCAGGGTGCGCGCGAAGGGCAGCGTGACGGCCATGGAAGAACGGTACAGGAGGCGCGCGAACGTGGCCGCCGAGTCGTGCGGCCGAGTCGTGCGGCCGAGCACCCTACACTCCGGCGAGTGGCGGTCTCGACGCCGGCTCCTCCGGCTCCTGCCGTCGAGGTGGCCGGGCTGCAGAAGCGGTACGGCGCCCGTTGGGCGCTCCGCGGGCTCGACCTGCAGGTGCCGGCTGGATCGATCACGGCGCTGCTGGGACCGAACGGTGCCGGCAAGACGACGACGATCGAGATCCTGGAGGGATTCCGCCGCGCTGACGCGGGCCACGTCCGCATCCTCGGCCTCGACCCGCGCCGCGAGCGCGGGCGGCTGCGGGCCGCGGTCGGGGTGATGCTGCAGGAGGGCGGCCTCAATCCGTCGCAGACCTGTGCGGGCATGCTGCGGCTCGTCGCGCGGCAGTACGCGCACCCCCTGGACCCGGCGGCCCTGCTCCAGCTCCTCGGCCTGGCGCGCGTCGCGAAGACTCGCTGCCGGCGGCTCTCCGGGGGCGAGCGCCAGCGCCTCGGGCTTGCGCTCGCGGTCGTCGGCCGGCCGGCGCTCGTGTTCCTCGACGAGCCGACGGCGGGCCTCGACCCGGAGGCGCGGCAGGCGACCTGGCGCCTGCTGGAACGGCTGCGCGAGGACGGGGTGACGGTGCTCCTGACGACGCACTACCTGGGGGAGGCCGAGCGACTCGCCGACCGCGTCCTGATCCTGGCCGGGGGCCGGCTCGTCGCGGAGGGTTCGCCGCGCGAGCTGGCGCGTGAGAGGAGGCCGGGCCTGCGCCTGCTGGCAACGCCCGGACTGATGCTCGAACAGCTCGTCGCCGAGCTGCCCGCCGGCTTCCACGGCACGGAGACCGCACCCGGCGACTACCGGCTCGACGGCCCGGTGACGCCGGGCGCGATCGCTGCGCTGACCGGCTGGTGTGCGAAGCAGGACGTCCTCGTCGAGCGGTTGGAGGTCGGCCGGCACCAGAGCCTCGAGGAAACCTACCTCTCGCTGACCAGGGGGGCGGCCGAGTGATGGCGGCTCCCCTCGAACACGCGCCGCAGCCGGGCGCCGCGCCGCTGCCCCGCCGCGTCCTCGCGCAGACGAGCGCCGAGCTGCGCACGACCCTCGGCAACTCGGAACAGCTCCTGCTCCAGCTCGCGATCCCGATCCTGATCCTGCTCCTCTTCACCTGGGCCCCGATCCTGAACCTGGGCCAGGGTCCGCGCATCGGGTTCGTCGCCCCCGGCGTGCTCGCGCTCGCGGTGCTGTCCAACGCGTTCACCGGGCAGGCGATCACGACCGGCTTCGAGCGGCGCTACGGGGTGCTGAAGCTGCTCGGCGCGACGCCGCTCGGACGCCTCGGCCTGCTGCTCGGCAAGACGATCGCGGTCCTGCTCACCGAGGTGCTGCAGATCGTCGTGCTCGCCGCGATCTCGTTCGCGCTCGGCTGGCGCCCCGGGGACGGCTGGCCGCTGGCACTCCTGCTGCTCCTGCTCGGCACCGCCGCCTTTAGCAGCCTCGGGCTCCTGCTCGCCGGCACGCTGCGCGCCGAGGCGACGCTCGGGGCCGCGAACCTGCTCTACCTGGTGCTGCTGATCCTGGGCGGTGTCGCGTTCCCGACCAGCGTCTTCCCGAGCTGGGCGGAGCGGGCCGTCTCGCTCCTCCCGATCACGGCGCTGACCGACGGCGTGCGTCATGCGTTCGCCGGCGGATCGGGCGTCCCCGCCGCCGACGTGGTCGTGCTCGCCGCCTGGACGCTCGTCGGGCTCGTGCTCGCCGCGCTGACGTTCCGCTGGGAGTAGATGGGATCCTGGAGGTGCACGGGAACGCCCGGCGCCGGCCAATGGAGGAAAGGGGATGTGCCATGCCTGATCGGATCCTGACGACCCACACCGGAAGCCTGCCGCGCCCCGACGACGTCCGCCAGGCGCTCCGCCACCGCGAGCTCGACGAGCCGATCGACGAGCCGGCCCTGGCGCGGCGGCTGCCGAGCGCGACGGCGGAGATCGTGCGGGCGCAGGTCGAGTGCGGCCTCGACGTCGTCAACGACGGCGAGGTCAGCAAGGTGAGCTACGCGACCTATGTGCGCGATCGGCTGGACGGGTTCGGCGGCACCGCCGAGAGCCGGCCGATGGCGGACCTGGCCGCCTTCCCCAACTACGCACGCCGGCTGCAAACCGACCTGCAAGGCGCGCGCATGAGCCTCGCCTGCATCGGTCCAGTGCGCCTGCGCGACCCCGACGCGATCGGGCGCGACCTCACGCGGTTCCAGGACGCGGTGGCCGCCCTTCCGGCACCACCCGCCGGCACGTTCATGACGGCCGCCTCGCCCGGTGTCATATGCCGGTTCTTCCAGAACCAGCACTACGCCACCGAAGAGGACTACCTGTGGGCGGTCGCGGAGGCGATGCGCCCCGAATACCGCGCGATCGTGGGCGCCGGCCTCACGCTGCAGATCGACGCGCCCGACCTCGCGTCGGCGCGCAACACCGTGTTTGCGGGGCGGCCGACGGAGGACTTCCGCCGCGCCGCCGCGACGCAGATCGAGGCCCTCAACTGGGCCCTCGACGGGCTGCCGCCGGAGCAGTTGCGGATGCACGTCTGCTGGGGCAACTACGAGGGGCCGCATCATCTCGACGTCGAGCTTCACGAGATCATCGACCTGCTGCTCCGAGCCCGACCGTCGTGGCTCTCCATCGAAGGGAGCAACCCGCGCCACGAACACGAGTGGGAGGTGTTTCAGAGCGTCCAGCTGCCGGACGGCAAGGGAGTGATCCCGGGCGTCATCGACTCGACGACGAACTTCGTCGAGCACCCGCGCCTGGTCGCGCAGCGCCTGCTGCGCTATACGAACCGGCTCGGGCGCGAGCGCGTGATGGCGGGCGTCGACTGCGGGTTCGCGACGTTCGCCGGCTTGAGCGGCGTCGACCCCGACATCGCCTGGGCGAAGCTCGCCTCGCTCGTCGAGGGCGCCGCAATTGCGAGCGAGGTGACCGCGAGCGGGAGGCCGCGCCCGTAGCCCGCTCGGCAGCCGCGCGCATCCTGATGCGATGCAAGCGCTGACCGTCGCCGGCGGCACGGTCCGGCTCGACGGCGTGCCCGAGCCGGCCGCCGCGGAGGGTTCGATCCTCGCGGAGGCCGTCGCGCTCGGCGTCTGCGGCACCGACCGCGAGATCGTCGAAGGCGCCTTCGGCCAGCCACCGCCGGGCGCCGAGCGGCTCATCATCGGTCACGAATCGCTCGGCCGTGTGCTCGAGGCGCCCGCGGGGTCCGGCTTCGGAGCCGGCGACCTCGTCGTCGGCATCGTGCGCCGCCCCGACCCGGAGCCCTGCCCCTTCTGCGCGGCGGGCGAGCCGGACCTGTGCAGCAACGGCCGGTTCACGGAGCACGGCATCAGCGCCCGGCACGGATTCGGCTCGGAGCGCTGGCGGATCGAGCCCGCCTACGCCGTCCCGGGGCCGCCGTCGCTCGGAGTGCTCGGCGTTCTCCTCGAACCGGCGAGCATCGTCGCCAAAGCGTGGGAGCAGGTGGAGCGGATCGATCGGCGCCTGCCGGTCCCACGGCCGGGGCGGCGCGCGCTCGTCCTCGGGGCCGGTCCGATCGGCCTGCTGGCGGCCCTCGGCGCAGTCCAGCGCGGCTTCGCTGTCGAGGTGGTCGACCGGGTCGCCGCCGGTCGCAAGCCGGCGCTCGTGCAGGCGCTCGGTGCGGTGCCGAAGACATCGGTGGACGACCTGGAAGGGGCCTTCGACGTCATCCTCGAGGCGAGCGGCGCGCCGGCGCTCGCTGTGCCCGCACTGCACCGGCTCGCGCCGCTCGGCGTCGCCGTCGTGATCGGCATGCCCGGCCCCCATGCCCGAGGCGAGCTGGGGGCGCCGGCGTTCCTCCGCGAGCTCGTCCTCGGCAACCGGCTGGTCCTCGGGGTGATGAACAGCAACCGCCGCCACTTCGAGCAGGCGGCGCGGATGCTGGAGCGAGCCGAGCGGTCGTGGCTGGAAGGCCTGCTGACCAGCCGCCTGCCGCTCGCCGAGGCGGTCAGCGCGTTCGCGTCGCGCCCCGACGACATCAAGACGATCGTCGAGTTCGGTCCGGCAGGCTGATCGGGACCGGGTGCCGGTTTCGCGCTCTGATGCATGCTCCTCACGGACAGACGGCCCCGGCCGGCGGTCGCTTCAGGCTTGCAGCCGGATCGGCATCACGTAGGTGCGGAATCCGTCGTCCATCGCTCCGCGAATCCCGAGCGCGTGCACGGGTCCGACGATCTGGAGGCGCAGCTCGGCGCTCGGGACGGCGGCGATCGCGTCGCGCAGGAAGGCCGGATTCATGCCGATCGTCATCGCGGGCCCCGCGTAGTCGGTCGCGATCGAGGTGCCGGCCACCGTCATCCGGCTGCGCTCGAGCTCGAGCCGGATCATCGGTGCCCGGCGCTGCCCGAGGGCGCGGCGCAGCGGCGCCACCGGCAGCGTTGCCGAATGGCCGGCCGGTAGCGCGGCAACCAGGCGCTCGTAGGCGGGGAACTCGTCCTGTGACAGCGGGAACGGGGAGCACTGCGTCAGGCCCGGCGCGTCGAGCCGCAGCGAGGCGCCGTCCACGGTGAGCGCGAGGTGCTCCGCCTCACCGAGCATGGCCGGCAGCCGATCGAGCTGCCCGACCGGGATCAGGGCTCGGGCCGGCTCGCCGCGAGTGCCCCCGGTGAGCTCCCGGATCGCGAGCCGGTGGCCGTCCGTCGCGACGAGGCGAAGCTCGTTCTTCTCGAACTCGAAGAGCACGGCGTGGGGGACCCGAGTGGCGGCCGTCGAAGGCGCCGGCACTGCGGGCAGCACCTGCCGGAGGGCGGTACGCAGCTGCACGGTGGGCACGTGGGCGGTCGTTGGCATGGTCGCCTCCAGGGCATCGAGCAGGGAGGAGACGGAGCGCAGGGCATGCCGGCGGACCCCCAGCTGACGCACGATCGATCGCCAGTGGCGATCGATCGCGTCCCCGGCCTCCGAGCGGTTGCCGGAGAGGACGGACCGCATTCCGGAGAGCGGCATCCCCAGCGCGCGCAACTCGGCGATCAGCCGGCCCGCGACGACCTGGTCGGCCGTATACCAGCGGTACCCGGTCACGGGGTCGACTCGCCGGGCCGGCAGCACGCCCCGATGCGCATAAAACCGCAGCGCGCTGATCGGCAATCCGCATCGTCGCGACAGCTCGCCGATCGAGAGCGCCGGGTCGCTCCGTTCCATGGCCGGCAGTGTCAGGCCACGAGCAGGTGGAGGGTCAAGGGGCATCCCGCCCCGCGCGCGGTCGACCGGCCGGCGGACGCCTGGCGCGACGTCCGGGGCGAACGGCCGGATCGGCGTCTGTTCTCTACGTTGCGGGCGTCGCCTCGGTTGGCCGGCCGCATGACGATCAGGGGAGGCCGACGATCACGTTGCGGATCGCGTCATTGACCGCGTGTGCGGCGGCGGGCACGGCCAGGTTCCGGCTGACTCGCCAGAAGATCGAGAGTGGGATTCCGAGCGCGAGCTGGCCGACCAGCAGCTCCACCAGCACCTTCACGAGCGAGCCGTGGCCCGTATACGTGACCGGAAGGTGCCAGAGGCCCCACAGCACGGACACCACGATCACGGAGAGCCATCCGACTCCGCGTTCCCGCTCGTGGAGGTAGCTGTCCAGGGTGCCGCGGAAGAACACCTCCTCGACGACGAAGAGAGCCGGCAGGTAGAGCAGGAAGTAGTAGCCTGCGGTCACTGCGCCGATCAGAGGTTTCGGATGGTGGATCTGGCGGGCGTCAATGAGCAGGATATTGCCCACGTTCAGCCCGACTCCGATGATGCACGTGACGACCACGCAGAGCGGAAGCTGCCAGGCCATCCGCCGTCGTCCGCTACGCAGCGCGTAGGCGGCCCCGATGGCTCCGCCGATCGCGGCCAGCCCATAGAGCATCTGCGGCCAGTTATGGGTGACGACGCCCTGCACCGCGGTGAGAGCGGGCACGATCGCCAGCAACACGAACAGGATGCCCGTGATCGCGTCGAACCGGAACCTGGGTGAGCCACGCACCCAGACCTCCCGCAGGGGCTGGCGCCGGATCACCAGTTGGACGATGAGCACGGCCGGGATCGTGAGCAGGAGGTAAATGTTCGCGTTGTTCCCGGTCATCCGGAATGCGAATCCGATCGCGATCCAGAGGCCAACGACGAGAACGGCGACGAGATAGCGAATGCCCTGCGAAAGCGCCCCTGCCGGCGATGCCGGCGTTTGCGGCCGAGTGTGCCGCGAGGGTGTCGATTCCATCTCTCTGCTGTTGCTCAAGCCCCGCTTGCTGAGTGCCTCGCTCACACTCCGACGTTGCCGATGTATCCGCCGGCGTCGCGCAGCGTCATTCTAAAGCCCGATTTTTCGCTGTGCGCAGTCGTCTGCGCCTGCGCAGCAGGTGGAGGGTCAAGGGCTCACTCCCGGCGCGCGCGCTCGCGGTCGACGAGCCGGCGGACCTCCGGCGCGACCTCCTCGGCGAACCGCCGGATCGGCGCCTCGCCGGGGGTCGTCGCGAGCACGAAGGTGTCCATGCCCTGCTCGAGCGCGACCTCGGCCAGCTCCTCTCCCCACTGGCTGGGCGGCCCCTGGAGAAACCCGCGCGAGCGACCGTCCGTGATCTCTCCCATCACGTTGTAGAGGCGTTGCAGCTCTCCCGGCTGCCGGCCGACCGCGATCGCCGCCTCGTCGAGCCGCCCGGCGAGCTCGGTGAGGCGAGCAGGCGCGACATAGCTGGAGGAGGGGACCCAGCCGTCGGCGATGCGCCCCGCCAGCGCGACCGCGCGCGGGCCCAGGACCCCGAGCCAGACGCCGATCGGGTGCGCCGGCGACGGTCCCGGGTGGACCCCACGCAGGCTGTAGAACCGGCCCTCCCAGCGCACCGACGGGGCACCGCTCCACATCTGACGGATCACCGTCACCGCGTCCTCCAGCGCGCCGAGCGCGTCGCCGCGGCTGAGCGCCGTCCCGCCGAGCGCCGCGACCCCCTCCATGGCCGCGCCCGAGCCGAGGCCGAGCTCGACGCGCCCGCCGGTGATTCGGTCCAGCGAGGCCGCCGCCTTCGCGAGCAGGGCCGGCGGTCGCAGGGGCAGGTTCGCCACATCCGGGAACAGGTGCACGCGCTCGGTCACGGCGCCGATCGCGCTGAGCAGTGTCCAGGTGTCGAGAAACGCCGGCACGTAGGGGTGGTCCTGGATCCCGAGGACATCGAGGCCCGATCGGTCGACGATCCGTGCCGTGCGCAACAGACCGGCGGCGTCGTCGGCACCTGGCGTCAGGAAGTAGCCGAACCGCAGCGCGCGTCCGTAGTCCATCGCCGTCGCACCTCCGTACCGTTCTCGTCGTCGGGGCCGGCGCCGGTGGAACGCGCCGGGCGGCCCTGGTGTTCCTGGAAGAGCCGTGGTAAGCATGGCCCGGGTGAGCAGCGCCCGCGCTCGCGCGAGACTGCCCGGGGCGTGGAGTCGAGGTGAAGAGGGTATGACAGAGAACGTGGACAAGTTGCAGAAGACCGAGGCGGAGTGGCGGGCGGAGCTGTCGCCGGCTGAGTACGCGGTGCTGCGCCAGGCGGCGACCGAGCGGCCCGGCAGCGGGCCCCTGCTGCACGAGAAGCGAACCGGCGTCTTCCGTTGCCGCGCCTGTGGCAACCCGCTGTTTCGCTCCGACACCAAGTTCGAGTCGGGCAGCGGCTGGCCGAGCTTCTGGGAGCCGCTCGGCAAGGCTGCCGTCGAGCTCGAGACCGACCAATCCCTCGGCATGGCGCGCACCGAGGTCAGGTGTGCGAAGTGCGGCTCGCATCTCGGGCACGTGTTCGACGACGCCCCGCAGACGCCGACCGGCGACCGGTTCTGCATGAACAGCGTGGCGCTGGACTTCGACCCCACCGAGCAGGCGTGAGCGAGGCCGCGGCTTCGCGGAGGAGATGAGATCCATGTTCTGGTCCCGAACGAAGAACGAGATGCCCCGGCCCGAGGATGCGCTGCCCGGGCGCCCGGACCCGGTGCAGGTGCCCGAGCGGCACCTCGTGCTCGATGCGCCGCTGCGGCCGCCCTATCCCGAGGGCAGCGCGATCGCGACGTTCGGCATGGGCTGCTTCTGGGGCGCCGAGAAGGTGTTTTGGCAGCTGCCCGGCGTCGTCTCCACGGCCGTCGGGTACGCCGGCGGATACACGCCGAACCCGACCTACGAGGAGGTCTGCAGCGGCCGGACCGGCCACGCGGAGGCCGTGCAGGTCGTCTACGACCCCGAGAAGACGACCTACGCGCGATTGCTGAAGGCGTTCTGGGAGAACCACGACCCGACCGAGGGCATGCGGCAGGGCAACGATGTCGGGACGCAGTACCGGTCGGTGATCCTGACCCACAGCGCCGAGCAGCAGGCGGAGGCGGAGGCGTCGCGTGCCGCCTACCAGCAGGCGCTGACCGCGGCGGGACGGGGGACGATCACGACGCAGATCGAGCCGGCCGGCGAGCTCTACTTCGCCGAGGATTACCACCAGCAGTACCTGATCCGGGTGCCGAACGGCTACTGCCCTGACCACTCGACGGGGGTCAGCTGTCCGATCGGGCTCGGCGTGCAGGCGAAGGCCTGACGGCGGCGGCCGCCCGGGTGACCGGCGCGGTCGCGGCCCGCAGTCGGGATGTCGCTCGTCGACCGCGCCTGTGCGAGGATGGGCGCCGATGAACGCAGAGACGCTGGTGATGCTGCGGTCGCTCGAGGCGCAGCGCAAGCACGTGCTCGGCATCCTCGAGGGGCTGTCGGAGGAGCAGCTGCGGCGCCCCGTCCTGCCGTCGGCCTGGAGCTGCCTCGGCATGGTGAAGCATCTGGCCCTGGCCGACGAGCACTACTGGTTCCGCTGCATCGTCGGCGGCGAGTCGCTCGACTTCTTTCCGGAGCGGCAGAATGCGGAGTGGCAGGTGAGCGCGAGCGAGTCGGTCGCGGACGTCTTCGACCTCTACCGGGAGGAGATCGCACGGGCGAACGCGATCATCGAGGCGACGCCGCTCGATGCGCCGCCGCGGCAGAAGGACCCGCAGTGGGAGCACTGGGGAGGTTTTGAGGCGCCGAACCTGCGCTTCGTAATGCTCCACGTGATCACGGAGAGCGCGTGCCACGCCGGCCACCTCGACGCGGTCTGCGAGCTCCTCGACGGTCGCCAGTGGATCGTGCTCTAGCCACCCGCCCGCCTCCGGCGCGCGTCGCCGTCAGACGCCGAGCCAGAAGATCTTCGCCGCCCAGTTGGCGGCCAGCAGCGCGCCGACGACGACCAGGATCACCCGCCCCCAGCCGGGCGGGAGCGTGACGCGCAGCGCTCGGCCGCTGACGACGATGAAGAGCACGTAGGCCGTCAGCAGCAGCGCGACCAGGAAGAGCAGCGGGCCGAGCGGATAGACCTGCACCGCCTGAGCCAGGTCGGCGCGCCACATCCAGGCGAACGTGCGCGTCACCCCCGACGACGGGCTGGGGATGCGGAACACGAACGAGAGGACGCTGCCCGAGTACGTGTAGCCGCGCGGCTGCAGCCAGAAGTAGGCGAGCGTGTAGGCGTACCAGACCGCCGAGAGGAGGACGCCGGCTGCCGCCACGATGCGGAGCGCGCTCGGCGCCGGCTCGACGCGAACGGTCGGTCGAGTCCCACGCCCGAGCGAGATCACGAACTCGTTCCGAAGGCGAGCGTACGCGGCATGGCCTGCCGAGGCTACCGGCTGCGGAGAGCCGGCACCCGCCACCGATAGACTGGGCCGGTGGCCGATCCCGCCTCCCTCGTCCGCCGCACCGTCCACGAGCTCGACCCCTATGCGTGGGAGCTCTCGACCGAGGAGGTCGCCCGCCGGCATGGACGGCGGCCCGAGGACGTGATCCGCTTCGACCTCAACACCTCCCCCTTCCCGCCCCCAACGTGGCGGGTGGCGATGGATATGGCGCGGGAGGAGGCGATGCCGAACGAGTACTTCGACACCTCGTACGCAGAGCTGACGCCGCTGTTCGCCGACTACTGCGGGGTCGCGCCCGATCAGATCGTGGTCGGCGCCGGTGCGGACGAGATCCTGGACATCGTCGCGAAGACGTTCCTCGACAACGGGGACGCCGCCGTCGTCACCCCGCCGACCTATTCGATGTACGCGATCGTCACCGTGCAGATGGGCGGCGTCCTCCGGCAGGCTCCGCTCGGCGCTGACTTCCGCGTCGACGTCGACGCGACGCTGCGAGCGGCCGCAGGGGCGAAGGTGCTCTGGCACTGCAACCCGAACAGCCCGACCGGCAACGCGACGGACGAGCGGACGCTGCACCGGCTGCTCGACGAGGCCCCCTGCGTCGTCGTCGTCGACGAGGCATACGCGGAGTACTCCGGGCGTTCGGCCGTCGAGCTGCTCCGCGAGCACCCGAACCTGGTCGTCGTGCGCACGATGTCGAAGGCGTTCGGGATGGCGGGCATGCGGCTCGCCTGGGGCGTGGCGAGCCCCGAAGTCGTCGCGATGCTGCACCGGGTGCGGCCGCCGAACAGCGTCAGCCGCGTCACCGCCCAGGTCGGCGCCCAGGCATTGCAGGACCTGCCGGGGATGCGGGCGAACGTCGCGCGGGTGCTCGCCGAGCGGGAGCCGCTCGCGGACGCGCTGCGCGAGCTGGGCGCGACCGTCCACCCGTCGGTCACGAACTTCCTGCTCACCGATTGGGGCTCGCCGGCGGCGGCGCAGCAGGTCGCGGATTGGCTGGAGGCGCGCGGCATGGTCGTGCGCAACTTCGCCGACCACCCGCTCCTCCCCGGCCACCTGCGCATCACCGTGCGCACCGCCGAGGAGAACGCGCGGCTCGCCGGCGCGCTCGCCGAACGGCCGCGCTGATCCGCGCTTGCGCTAGGGACTCGACACCGCGGTCGTGTACACGTCCGTCGGGTCGCCGGCGACACCCGTCGTCGTGACGAAGAACGGGTAGAACGTGTCACCCGCGGTCGCGATCGCCTCATAGTCGCCGACGAAGTAGCCGCCGGCGGACGGGGCCGTGCTCATGTCGAAGGGTCCGGCCAGCAGCGACGGCCTGGAGAAGGTGCGGCCGCCGTTGCGGGAGAGAGTGACGTCGTAGTTCGTCTCGTCGTTGGCCTGGAAGTCCGCCGACTGGTAGTAGGTGACGGCGACGGCGCCCGCCGCGTTGACCGCGACGGTGGGCGTGTAGGCCGGCTGTCCGCTCGCGCTGGCCGGGTTCACCCGAGCGACCGCGCTCCACGTCCTGCCCCCGTCCCGCGAGCTCGTGAGGGCAACCTCGTCGTACTGGCCGCCGTTGAAGCGGGCATCCTCCCAGGTCACGTAGAGCGCTCCCGTCCGGGGGTCGATGGCCGGTGAGAGGAGGCCGCTCCCGGTGCGGTAGCCCTTCACTCCGACCGTCTGCTGGTCGGCGAAGACGTGCATCGAGCTCCAGGTCGCGCCCCGGTTCGAGGAGGACACGAACGCCGCGTGGCTGACGCCGTCCGCGGTGATGTAGGTGAAGAAGTCGTAGAGCGTATCAGTGCGCGGATCGGTGACCAGGTAGTTCCCGATCGTCTGCTCGTTGACGCCGGTCTGGACGATCGGGCGCGGTGCCTGCCAGGTCGCCCCGCCGTTCGTCGTCTCGCTGAAATAGGCGGGCCCGGTGAACGCGGGCTGCTGCTGCTGGGGGCCGAACCCGGTCCGCCGCGCCGCTCCTCGCTTGGCCAGGATCAGCGGCGCCCGGGTCGCGGTCTGCCCGGCGACGTCCAGCAGCCGGTCCCAGACGGCATAGGCGACCCCGGCATGCACGGGATCCGCGAAGATCAGCTCCTTGTCGTTGAACGGGTCGCCCGTCGTCGGGCTGCCCACGTCCCGGATCAGCAGCTTGGGCGCGCTCCACGTCCTGCCGCCGTCGGTCGACGTGGCCGCGGCGACTCCATTGCGAGTCGTGGTGCCGTCGAAGACGATCGCGATCGCATAGGCCCTGCCGTCCGGCCCGAACGCGACGCCGGGATCGGACGCGCGCTGGTAGGGCACACCGGCCGCGCCGTCACACTCGCTGAACGGGAGCTGCGTCTCGCCCCAGCTGGTCCCACCGTTGAAGCTCCAGCCGGCGACCAGGTTCTTGCCACCGCCGTCCGACCAGCGGTCCTGCTGCCAGGCTCCGAGGAGGTTGGCAGGACGGCTCGGATTGTCGACGAGATAGGGCTCGACCTCGGTCCCCGGATTCGCGACCGAGCCCGGTGCAGCGCCGAGCGTGCAGCTCGCGTCCGGGTCGCCGGAGCTGACGCGGGTCACCGACTGCGCGAACGCGCTGCTGCTGAGGACGAGCGCGATGCCGACGGCAATCGCGCACGCCAGGAACACTCGCCGCATGACACACCCCCAAATGGT
>JBAPVZ010000817.1:0-3814 GCA_049283435.1 Candidatus Dormiibacterota bacterium | reverse complement strand
CCCCGAGCCGGCCCTCCAGGAGGCCGCCGTCACACCCCGGCCCCGCCGCGGCCGCCGGGCACAGCCCGACGAGCTCGGGCACCGACCGCAGGCCGAGGAGCCGCTCCGCCTCGACGACGACCCGCGCGACCCCCGCCTCGTCGGGTCGGGTCAGGTTCATCGAGAGCTGGACGAGACCGCCGCGAGCGGGGAAGGTCAGCGCCTGCACGCCGGGCAGCGCGCGCATCGCCGGGAGCGCCGCCGAGACGCGAGCGCGGGCCAGTGGGAACGCCAGGTTGAGCGCGACCAGCGGCCGGCGAGCGCCGACGCAACAGGCGCCCGCGGTCGGATGGAGCCGATCACCGACGTCGAAGGGGACGGCCGACCGGGCCCGTCGCAGCTCGGCGAGCCGGCGACCACCCGCCAGGCTGCCGTAGAAGTACACGGGAACCCGATGGCGCCGCCAGATCTCTTCGGCCAGCTCGCGCGCGAGGTCCTCCGCCGCCGTCATGGCAGCCGCGCCGAGCGGGACGATCGGGAGCACGTCGGCTGCCCCGAGACGCGGATGCAGGCCCTCGTGGGTGCGCAGGTCGATTCGCTCGACGGCGACCGCGACCCGTCTCAGCAGACCATCGAGCAGCCGCTCCGGGTCGTCGTCGGCGAGCGTGACGACGCACCGGTGATGGAGTGCGTCGGCGTGCTGGTCGAGCGCGTCCTCCCCGGCGAGCTCGTCGATCGTCCGGCGGTCCCGACCCTCGGAGAAGTTGGGCACGCTCTCCCACAGCACGGGCGTGCCGGTCCGGGCGGCGAACACCTACAGTAGGTTCCCATGTCGGGCGAGGTGGCGATGGTCTGGGGGCCTGAGCTGCTCGGCTACCAGCTGGGCGAGGATCACCCGATGCAGCCGCTCCGGCTCGAGCTGACGATGGCCGAGATCGAGCGGCGCGGTCTCGATCGCGGGACGCTGCGCCTCGCCCCCCGGTCGGCGACGGACGCCGAGATCGAGCGCTGCCACTCGCCGGCGTTCGTCCAGCTCGTGCGCGCCCTGAGCGAGGCGCCGACGCGGGATGCGGCGGCGTTGCTGCGCGGAGGCAAGCACGGGTTCGGCGGCAGCGACAATCCCATCGCCGACCGCATGCACGAGGCGTCGGCCTACGTGTGCGGTTCCAGCCTCGTCGCCGCCGAGACCGTGCACCGCGGCGAGGCCCGGCACGCGTTCAACTGCGCGGGCGGCCTCCATCATGCGGCGCGCGACCGCGCATCCGGCTTCTGCGTCTACAACGACGTCGCGGTCGCCGCCGCCTGGCTGCGCGACCAGGGCCACCGCGTCGCCGTCGTCGATGTCGACGTGCACCACGGCGACGGCACGCAGTGGCTGTTCTACGACGACCCGCAGGTCCTCACGATCAGCCTGCACGAGAGCGGGCGGTACCTGTTCCCGGGCACCGGCTTCGCCGACGAGACGGGGGTCGGCAAGGGGCGGGGAGCGGCCGCCAACCTGCCGCTCGCGCCCTTCACCTGGGACGAGCCGTGGCTGGCGGCGTTCGACGCCGTGGTGCCGGCACTGCTGAGGACCTTCCGGCCGACGGTGCTCCTCACGCAGGACGGCTGCGACACCCACCTGCTCGATCCGCTCGCCGACCTCCGCTGCTCGACCGGCCTGTGGCCGCAGATCGGACGCCGGTTCCACCAGCTCGCGCACGAGCTGTGCGACGGGCGCTGGGTCGCGCTCGGGGGCGGCGGCTACGCGATCCGTGAGGTCGTGCCCCGTGCCTGGACCCTCCTCTTCGCCGAGATGGTGGAACGGCGGGAGCTGGCTGCGGATCTCGCCGACCCGGACCCGTTTCCGCCCGAGACGATCGCGCAGCAGCGCATCTGGGCGGATCTGGAACGCGACCTGACCAGCTTGCAGCGGGCCCTCGGGCAGACGCTCGAACTGGGCCGCGCGTTCTGAGCGCATCGAGCGGCGCGACGCAGATTCGTGCCCGCGCACTACCGAGACCGCGAGCCGTAAGTGCAGCGATCGTCCCCATCACACGCCCGCCGTCGCCTCGATCCGTCCTGACGACACCGCGTCCGCGAATGCCTGATGGTCCCGCTCGTTCTGGTCGGCGTAGGCGACGCAGAAGTCGGCGATCCCCCGCTCGAAGGCATCGCCACTGCCGAGGTAGGCCGCAATCGCGACGCGGTCGCCGGAGCGGGCATGCGCCCGAGCGAGGGTACCCCCGCACAGCTCCGCGTAGAGGATGGCCGCCGGCACTCCCATGCTGTCGATGTCGAGCGAGCCTTTCCAGTCGTGGAACTGGCGGACGTAGTAGTCGCGGGTCTCCCCGTCGAAGTCCCGCACCCGCACCCAGCCCAGAACGATGTCGCTCGCGGCCTGCATCAGGCGCTGACCGACCACCACGCGCTGACCGTGATTGGCAAAGCTGCTCGTCCCCAGGAACCGCTCGAGTACGGACTGCTGGGCCTCCTTCGCCTGCAGGATCAGGGGGTCGCCGGTGTCGCGCCCGACCATCAGCATGATCCAGCACCGCGTTCCCACGCTGCCCACGCCGACGACCTTGCGCGCCATGTGGAGGTACTGGAACGCCTCGAGCGGATGGTGCTCGTGGGCGAGCGTTCGCCGGTAGGTGCGTATCAGCCTCCGAATCGATTCCGCATGCTGCTCCCTCGCCCGGCCTGGAGGGAGCAGCTCCTCGATGGGCACGATGAGCGGTGGCTGGGGGACGAACAGCAGATCGCCGTCCACGTCTCGGGCACTTTTCGAGAAGGCGCGTGCGCTGTCTCGCGTCCTTGCCTTGGCGATGCTGGTCAAGATCTCGCGTGCCTCCCTTTTCCGCAAACGCTTCTTGCGCACCTCGTTCTTGACGAGGTCGAGCATTTCGGCGTTCTCCATGTGCGCGTACCACACATCGAGCGTGCCCATCTCCGCCGCTCGTCCCATGTGGAGCTGGTACTCCTTGACGCCGGCCCTGACGATCGCCCGCCGGTCGGCGGCGCTGAACCCGCGGTCGCGCCCGGCGATCTCGAAGCTGGCGGCGAGTCGCTTGACGTCCCACTCCCAGGGGCCGTTCAGCGTCTCGTCGAAGTCGTTGATATCGAACATCAACTGACGCTCGGGCGAGGCGAAGACGCCGAAGTTGCCCAGGTGGGCGTCACCACAGAGCTGCACGTCGAGCCCGGTGTGCGGGGTGGCCGAGAGGTCCGAGGCCATGATCAGGGCTGCGCCGCGATAGAACGCGAACGGTGAGACGAGCATGCGACCGTGGCGCACGGGCACGAGCTCGGCCTCCCGCGTCTCACCCTGCTCCTGGAGCAGGGACACCGGGTCGGGCCGGGCCGCCGCCGGCGCCCACCGGCCGTGGTCGGAACGCGCCAACCGCCGCCGCGCCTCCCGGCCCCGGGTGACGCGTTCCTCGACGCTCGGATGGTCCGGTTCGGCCGGGCTCATCAGGGCACGCCCACGATCGTCGGCGCCGGGCGGCTCAGATGGCGAGCACCTATCACCGCCCTGTCGCCCACCGTCCGGACCACCCCACGTGTGCGTCGAAGCATCGTGTGAACCTCCTGGTTCTCGTTGCCGGCGGAATCAGTCGGCTGCATTGCGTTCGGCGAGCGCCGCCTCGACATGCGTGGCGGAGTGCGGCCACCTCCGAAGATCACAGCCTTGGCATTGCGGACGGCGTCTCTGAAATCGGTCGGTTGTACTCCCTGACGAATGGGTGATCACTGAGCTGTTCTTCCCGTTCCGATGTCACGGGCGGTCGAGGTGGTTTGGGCCAACACCTCCAAGCGGTCTGAGGCGACGGCTCGCTGTGGGGAAGGAGTATGT
>JBAPVZ010000816.1:0-13073 GCA_049283435.1 Candidatus Dormiibacterota bacterium | reverse complement strand
TCCCGACCGAGCGCAGCAGCTCGATCGTGCGGGCCCTGGCCGTCGCGCCCTTCAATCCGAGATGGAGCGCGAGCACCTCCTGGAAGTGGGCGGCGACGGTCAGCACGGGGTTCAACGAGGTCAAGGGATTCTGCGGAATCATCCCGATCTGGCCGCCGCGGAGGTGCCGCATGCGGTGCGCGGGCAGCCGGAGCAGGTCCTGTCCCTCGAACGTGATCTCACCGCCGGTGACGCGTCCCGGTGAGGGCAGCATCCGCATCACCGACAGCGCCGACACGCTCTTGCCGGAGCCGCTTTCGCCGACCACCCCCAGCCGCTCGCCGGCCTCGACCTGGAAACCGAGGCCCTGCACCGCGTAGACGGTGCTGTGCTCCAGGGGGAACGAGACCTGGAGGTCGCGAACGCGGAGCAGGGGGCCCTGGCCGGGCGGGCCGGGGTGACCGTCAGTGCGCACCGTTGCGGGCGTCACCGGGAGGTCGGGTCCAGCGCATCGCGAAGACCGTCCCCCGCGAAGCTGAGGCTCAGCGTCGCGAGCGCGATGCAGAAGATCGGGAGCAGCGCGACCGTCGCGTCCACCTGCAGGTACTGCTCCCCGTCGTTGATCATCTTCCACCAGTCGGCGAGCGGGTCCTGCACGCCGAGCCCGAGGAAGCTGAAGCCGGCGGCGGCGAAGATCGTCGCCGGGATCTGCTGGACGAAGAACACGATGATCGGGCCGAGCGCATTGGGCAGGATGTGCACGATCACGATGCGCCAGGTCGGTACGCCCATCGCCCGCGCGGCTTGCACGAAGTCGCGGTCGCGCAGCGCGATGTACTGGGCGCGTGCGAGCCGCCCGAACCCGACCCAGAGCGTCACCGCGAGAAAGAGCACGAGCTTCAGCAGACCGCCCCCGAACAGGGAGATGAGGAGCAGCGCGAGCAGGATCTGGGGAACCATCGTGAAGACCTCGAACGCGCGCAGCGCGATGAAGTCGGCGATGCCCCCGAACCAGCCGGCGATGATCCCGATCGGGAGCCCGACGAGCGCGGCGATCAGCGGCGCGCCGATCGCGACCGTCATCGACGTTCGGGCCCCGTAGATCGCGCGGCTCAGCAGATCCCGACCCAGGTAGTCGGTGCCGAGCAGGTGGTGGATGCTGGGGCCGGCGAGCGACGCGCCCAGGTCCTGCACCGCGTAGCCGTAGGGCGCGATCACCGGCGCGAACACGGCGACGAGCAGGATGACGACGGCGATGAACCCGCTGACCAGGGCGAGGCCGTTCCGCCGGTACCGGTACCAGGCGGCGGCCCAGAAGCTCGAGCTTGCACGACGCGGGCGCAGCGACCTCGGTGCGGCGGCGGTGCTCATCGCGACAGCCCCTCCAGCCGCACCCGCGGGTCGACGATCGTGTAGGCGACGTCGCTCAGGATGTAGCAGACGCCCCAGAGCACGGCGACGATGAGGACGAGCGCCAGGATCAGCGGGTAGTCGCGGTGGAGGCTCGCCGTCGTGAAGTAGCTGCCCAGGCCGGGCAGGGCGAACGTCGCCTCGATGAAGACCGACCCGGTGAGGATGTTCGGGATGTTCGGGCCCATGATCGTGATCAGCGGAATCAGCGAGGTGCGCAGGATGTAGCGCATCGTGAGCCGGCGCTCGGACAGGCCGCGGGCCCGGCCCATGCGCACGTAGTCCGCGTAGGTCACGTCGAGCGTGCTCGCCCGTGTGTAGCGCGCCATCAGGGCCATCGGGTAGAGGGCGAACGCGATCACCGGGAGGATCAGGTCCTGCGGCTGTCCCCAGCCGCCGGTCGGCAGCCATCCCAGCTCGACCGAGAAGACGGTGATCAGGAGAAACCCGACCGCATAGTTGGGGAGCGCGATGCCGGCCGTCGAGACGACCGACGTCAGGAGCCAATCGAGCCAGGTGTTGTGGCGGAGCGCCGCGATGCAGCCGACGATCATGCCCCCGACGTAGGAGAGGACGATCGTGCAGACCCCGACCGTCAGCGTGATCGGCCAGGCCTTCGCGATCAGCCCGGTCACCGTCATCGTCGGCTGCTCGAACGGAATGCCGAGATCGCCGTGGAGCAGCGCCCAGAGCCAGTTGAGGTACTGCCGCCAGATCGGCTCGTTGAGACCGTACTTGCGCATGATGTTCGCCATCGCGAACGCAGGCAGCGGCTGCTGCGTCTGGTCGAACGGGCCACCGGGCACGACGTGCATGAGCCCGAAGATCAGCATCGTCACGACGAGCATGACGAGCAGCAGCGTCAGGAACCGCTGCACGAGATAGGCGATCACGGCGCCGCCCCTCCACCCGACGCTCGGCTCATGACGGCAGGCCGCTCTCGCTCTGACGTGGGTAGGCGGTCACGTTGTCGGCGACGTTGAGCTGCTGCAACGAAGTGCTCGTCGAAGCAAAGCCCGGCCACTGGATGCCGTCGTAGCCGTCGTTGTTCTTGGTCAGCGCGGAGCCCTTCATGTAGGGCCAGTAGTAGTAGCCGTACAGCAGGTGGAAGACGAACACGGCCGGGGCGTCCTGGGTCAGGAGCACCTGCGCCTGCGTGTAGATCTGCTGGCGCTTGGCCTTGTCGCTCTGGGCCGCTCCCTGCGCGAGCAGGCCGTCGTACTGCGCGTTGTCCCAGTTGTGGCGGCCGCCCGACTTGTAGACGCTCAGCATGTTCGACGCGTCGAAGTAGTCCATCCCGTAGGAGACGAAGCCCATCGAAAGCGCGGTCGGCTTCTGGTTCATCCGGGCGTAGAACGTCGTCTTGTCAAGCTCCTGGAGCTGGATGTTGATGCCGAGCACCTTGTTCCAGTTCGCGGTCAGCGCCTGCACGACCGACTCCGTGTTCGATGCCGCGTTCGCCCACCAGTTGAAGGTGACGCTCGGGAACCCCTTGCCCTTGGGGAAGCCGGCGTCCGCGAGCAGCGACTGCGCCTTGGCGGGGTCGTAGTTCGTGTATGGCTTGAGCGGGCCCTCGACCGCGAAGGGGTACCCCGGCATCAGGTAGCCGTAAGCGGGCGTCGCGAGCGGGGCCAGGAGGCTCTTGATCAGCGTGTCGCGGTCGACGGCGTGCGCGAGCGCCTGCCGCACCTTCAGGTCGTTGAAGGGCGCCTTCGTCGTGTCGAAGAACGTGTACCAGATCTCGAAGTCGTTCGGGTTCGTGTAGAGGTGGAGATTCTTCGTCTTCGAGTTGCCCTTCGCGATCTTGATGTCGAGCGGGGTGACGTTGATCTCGTCGATCTCGCCGGTCTCGAAACGCGGCAGCATGTCGCCGCCGGCGTAGATCTTCCCGACCAGGGTCTGCAAGGGGGGGGCGAACGGACCGGTGTACTTCTTGTTCGGCCCCAGCACGACGCTCGCGGTCGGGTCGAATTTCGTCAGCGTGTACGGTCCGCACGTCACGCAGGTCGACGGGTTGATGTTGTAGGTGCCCGAGCCGTACTTGGAGAGCGCGGCTGCGGAGAGCGGCGTCGTGTAGAGGCAGGCGGAGGGGATGTAGGCGACCGGCCCCTCCGTCGCGAAGACGACGGCGTACTTGTCGCTGCCCTGCGAGACGCCGATCTGACTGGTCGGGACAGATCCCCCGACGGCCTCGGTGTAGTTCTTGATCACACCCGACCAGAACCAGGTGAAGTCCCAGGCATGCTTGGGGTCGGCCGAATAGCGCAGCGTCTCGACGTAGTCGGCGGCGGTCAGCTCCTTCCCGTCCGACCACATGATGCCCGGGCGGAGGTGGAACGTCCACGTGCTGCCGTCGGACGACTGCTCCCAGCTCGTCGCGGCGCCGGGCACGATGCCGTAGTTCTTGTCGAGCCGGACCAGCGGGATGCTGAACTCGTCGGCGAGCGGCGCCCGGGAGTAGACCGTCTCGTAGAAGTCGAGCGCCTTGTAGCTGTTGCCCGTCGAGTCGAACGGCTGCACGTAGAACTGGTCGCTGACAGGGGCCGCGCCGGCCGGAAGGGTCGCGCCCACCGCGTTCTTCTTGCCGGCGCCGCTCGGCCCCGACTTTGCCGTCGGCGAGCCACCACAGGCTGCCAAGTAGAGGCTCAACGCACTGGCTCCGCCCGCGACGATGAAGCCGCGGCGCGTCAGATGGGGCAAGTTGCCGAGCCCGTCTCCGTGACGTATGGCCATGTTCCCTTCACGCTCCCTAGCTAGCGATCGCGTCGTGCCGACCGCTGATGGCGGCGCCGGCGCGTCCGACAATGCCTCCGTCCGTCCTGCCTCAACTTGCTGGCTCGGCGTCTCCTCCCCCGTGCGCGACGGACGCGGTCGGCGTGCGCGGCAAGGGGCGCTCGTCGCTGCCCAGCCGCGGCGCCAGATGCAACTCGATCATCCGTGGGATCGCCGCCACATCACCCGCACGCAGCAGGTCGACGATCTCCTGGTGACTGCCGAGGAGTCGCGGCAGCGGCGGCTTGCGCGCGTGGGCCCCCTGATAGGCGAGCTCCCAGAAGAACCGGTGCAGGATGATGCCGAGCGTGACCAGGAAATGATTCCCGGCGACGCGCAGCAGCGCCTCGTGGAACTCGTGGTGGAGGCGCTCCACCTCCTCGGGGTCGTCGCTCGCGTTCATCGCCGCCGCGAGGTCGTCCAACTCGTCGAGATCGGCGGGCAGGGCCCTCTCGAAGGCGAGCTCCAGGACGCCCCGCTCCCAGATCGCCCGGACCTCGAAGTACTCCTCCTCGCTGAGGGTGTCGGGCCCGACCCAGGCCGCGATCTGCCGGAACACGTCGGTGTCGGCGAGATCGGCGACGTAGGTGCCGCTGCCGTGGGTGACCCGCAGCATGCCGAGCCCCTGCAGCGAGGCGACCGCCTGCCGGAGCACGTTGCGGCTCACCCCGAGCGTCGTCGAGAGCGCCGTCTCCGGCGGCAGCCGCGTGCCCGGCGCGAGCTTGTTCGCGAGGATGTGCTCGCGGAGCGCGGCGGCCGCCTGGTCGGTCAGTCGCTCGTGGGCGAGGGACCGCAGCGGTCGAGAAATGGGGGACTCACTCTCTCTGTGGCTCATTCTCCGTTGCGGCGGCATGTTAGCCGCGCCGCCCTGCGGTGTCAACGGGCGAACCGGTGCCCCCCGGCGCCGCTCAGACCCCCGCGGGTCGTGCCCCGAGCTCCGCTGCCACGTCCACGAGCTCGATTCGATCGTCACGTCTGGCGAGTGCTCGCAGCGCCTGCGTGTAGCCCGACTTCGAGAAGAGCACGATTCGCGGATCCTCGACGACCTCCAGGCCGGCCTCGCGGAGCGCGGGAACCTTGTACGTGTCGAGGTGGGCCACGATCGCGGGTCCGAGCGCCCGCGCCGTCCACTTGCACTCGGCGACGAGCGTGACGCGGTGACGCGAGGCCCCGACAGCGTCGATCTCTTCGCTGCTCCGCTCGCCACTTCGACGCCAGTGATTCGCCGCCGGGCCCCACCAGGCGCCGACGCTCGTCGCGATCGTGCCACGGTTCGTGCGGAGCCACGCCCGACACCAGTCCTCGAACACTGGGGCGACGTGGTCCGCGAGTGCCGGCGCAATCTCGGCGTCGTAGAGGTCGGCGGGGCGCAATCCACTCTCGAGATCGCTCTGATGGGGAAACACGAACCGGAACCAGAAGCGGAGGAACGGGTCCTGGAGCCTCCAATGGCCGGCGCGCGAACTGGCACGGGCGCTGAACGAAGTCCGTCGCTCGACGAGCCGGAGCTCCCGGAGCGCGTCCAGGTATTTCGAGATCGCGCCGCCGCCCATTCGCATCGGGGCGGCGATTGCATTCAGCTCCTTGTCGCCGCCGGCCAGCAGCTCCAGGATCGCGAAGTAAACGCGCGGCTCGCGCAACTCCTGTTCCAGGATCGATCGGCCTTCGTTCCAGAGGGGGGCATAGCGATCGAGAACCTCTCGAGACACCGCCGCACGCACCGAACGCCCGCGCAGCTTGCCGAGATAGAGAGGCATCCCGCCGGCGATCGAGAATCGCTCGAAGGCGTCGACCGCGTCGCAGCCAGGGAAGAAGAGTGCCGCTTGCGGGAACGCCAGCGGGCGGACCTCTGTGCGAAGCAACCGACCGTGCATCGGATTGCGCTCGCCGAACAGCGCCTCCATCTGGCCGACGTGCGACCCGCAGAGGATGAGCTTGACGTTGGACCTCTCCTGCTCCTCCTCGCCGACCGCCTGAATCGTACTCAGCGCGCGCCGCACGTCTCTCTGTCCCGGGCCCAGCAGCCATGGGAACTCGTCGATCGCGACGAGGATCTTCTCGGTGCGGCCGGCCCGATAGATGACGCGGAACAGCGACTCGATGTCGGGGAGATCCGGCCGCACACCGAGCGCAGGCTCGAGGAGCCGTGCAAAACGGGCAAGCTGTGCGCCGCGCGGGAGTTGTTCGGCCACCAGCAGCACCGCGGGCTTGCCGTGGGCGAGGCGACGCAGCAGCCACGACTTGCCGACGCGCCGGCGACCGATCAGCGCGACGGGACGCCGCTCCCGGCCCTCCCACCAACGGTCCAGGTGTTCCAGATCTTCGGCGCGGTCGACGAACTCTCCGAGCAGGGGCCAGGCAAACGCCTCCATCGCGATTAGTCTACTTTGCAGTAGGCTATTTGTGAATCGACTGTGTGAGGCGGTTCGCTCACCATTGCCGCCGCGGGCAGACGAGGGGGGACCGGAGACCCGCGGTTTCTTCCGTGCTCGCGAGGAGGCGGGCGACCGCGCGCCGGTAGCGGCGACTGCTTGACGGCAGCAGGCCGATCTGTCAGCGTCCCTGCGGGAGCCTCGACCATGGACCGATCACCGCCGCCGCCGAACGAGGAAGAGCGTGGACAACCAGGCTCGCGGCTGCTGGCCGCCTCGTCGGCGCTGTCGCGAGCCGAGGTCGGATACGCACCGCCCTGGGTCCGCGACTTCTCGAACCTGGCCTACGAATGGCGAAGGCTCATCGCCGAAGTGGTGGGGACGTTCCTGCTCGTGCTCGTCGCCGCCGGCGGTGGCGTGGTCGGGGCGGTCACCAGCGGAGGGATCGATCGGGCGGCTCAGGTCGTCGCCCCGGCCCTGATGGTGATGGCGGTCATTCTCGCCACCGGGGCGGTCTCCGGCGCGCATCTGAACCCGGTCGTCAGCGTCGCCTTCGCGCTGCGGCGGGAGTTTCCCTGGCGCCGCGTCCCGCTCTACGTCGTCGCCCAGGTCGTCGGCGGGGTGCTCGCGTGCCTCCTCCTCTGGGCGATGTTCGGGAAGGTGGGTCACCTGGGGGCGACGACGCCGGGCGCCCACATCTCCGACTTCCGCGCCGCCGTCCTGGAAGCGGTCCTCACCTTCGGGCTGGTCACGACGATCCTCGGCACCGCGTCCGGTGCGCAGAACGTCGGCCCGCTCTCCGCGATCGCCGTCGCCGCGTACATCGCCCTGGCCGGCCTCTGGTCGAGCCCGATCACGGGGGCCTCGATGAACCCGGTCCGCTCGCTGGCTCCGGACCTCGTTCTCGGCAACCTCGACCACTACTGGGTCTACCTCGCCGGCCCGACGGCCGGGATGCTGGTCGCCGTCGGCCTCGCGTACGTGCTGCGTGGCAGTGGTGCCGACGCGGCGGCCGCGCGAGCGGCTCAGGGGGGACTCGGCACGCTCGACCTCGAGCACGCGCCCGAGCACAAGACACCGCCCCGATCCTGAACGAGCTACGTCTCCCAGATCGCGCGGATCTCGATCGCGCCGGTGCGCGCCACGGGGTGCCGGGACGCGATCTCGGCGGCCTCCTCCATCGACTCGCACTCGAGCAGGTTGAAGCCGGCGATCATCTCCTTGGTCTCCGTGAACGGCCCGTCGGTGCGGAGCGCCCGTCCCTCCCGGACTTGCACCGTTACGCCGTGCCGGCTGGGTCGCAGGATCCCGCCCGCAAGCAGCTTTCCGCGCTGCTCCAGGTCCTCCGACCAGCCCTCGCAGCCGGCCGGCGAAACCGGCTCCGCCTCGGGTGCCGGCTCCTCGGAGCGAACGATCAGTAGGTATTTCACAACCCGTCATGATGACGCCCGCCAGTCCGACGAGAGCGGATTTCAGGGCGCAATGTCGCCTGCGGCCCGGGTCAGGCGCCGTGGCGTCAGTGTCGCCCCGGAGTCCGGGTGCGCCGGAAGGACCGGGCGGCGACTATGTAGAGATCCCGGCGCCGGGCCGGTCAGCCGTCGTCCTGCCGGCCAGACCGCGAGCAGCGTGCGGTGCAGGTCCAGCCCGCTGATCGTCACCGGACGCAGCGCCCCGGCCGACAGCGCCGCCGCGATGGCGAGGGAGCTGAGCAGAAGAGCGTGGGCAACCAGGGTCGCGAGCGCCGGCCGTTTCGTCGGCGCTGTCACGAGCCGAGATCGGATGCCGCGCCGCCCTGCGTCCGCGACTTCTCGAACCTGGCCGACGAGGGCGAAGGCTCATAACCGAACTGGTGGGGGACGTTCCCGCTCGTGCTCGGCGCCGCAGTGGCGAAGCACGCCGGGGCGCGCCACGTGAATGTCTGCGCTCAGGGCATGGCCGGCGTCGCGGGCCGGCGAGCGCGCGCGAACAGGCTGCCGAACGGCTGTTCCCTCGCCGGCAACTCGAGGCCCGTAGACTGCTGCGAGTGGCGACCTCGTTGGCCGAGTCCGGGCATCCGGCGCCGGAGCCGAACGAAGAGCGGTGCCGCGTCTGGTCGTTGACCTCCCGGCTGGGTCGCAACTCGATCAGCCAGCTGGCCGGTCACACCGCCGAGCGCTTCCACTGGATCGAGGATGACGCGGTCGTCGCCTACACGGTTCGAGATCGGATCGCGGTCGCGCTCGGCGACCCGATCGCGCCTGGCGACGATCTCTCGCCGGCGGTCCTGGGCTTTCGCGCCTGGTGTGCGAGCCAGAGATGGCGCTGCCTCTTCCATCAGACCGATGGCGTCGCGCCCTATCGGGACCTCGGGTTCCGACTCCTGCCGCTGGGCGCCGAAGCACTCGTCGCCGCGGGTCGGCTCGGGCGGCTGGAGGGTGGCGAGCGAGCGGACCTCCGCTTCGCGGTGCGCCGCTCGGAGCGAGAGGGACTCGGGTTCCGGCTCCTCCCCGGCCCGCTCGCGCAGGCCGCCTTCGGTGAGCAGATCGCCACGCTGTCGGCGCAGTGGCTCGATGCGCACGGGGGTCAGGAGATGACCTTCAGCCTCGGCTCGGCCGCCACGCTGGCCGATGCTGCGATCCAGGTCGCCGTCGCCGTCCGCGCCGACGGCAGGCTGGAGGCGTTCGTGACCTGGTTGCCCGCCCCCCGTGCCCGGGCCTGGACCCTGGACCTGATGCGGCGGCGCCCTGACGCCACCTACGGCGCGATGGAGTTTCTCCTCGTCCGGTCCGCGGCCGAGGCGGCGAGGCAAGGGATGGACGATCTGAACCTCGGCCTCGCCCCCTTCTTTCTGGGCCCCGAGCCGCCCCCGGCGACCCTCCGGCCGGTGAGCCGCCTCCTCTATGAGCGGTTGGCGCGGTTTCGCCGCAGCGAGTCGCTGTGCCGATTCAAGGCCAAGTTCGGCCCGCGCTGGGAGCTGCGCTATGCGGCGATCGATCGCCCTATCGGGGTGCCCCGAGCCTTCCGCGCCATGCTCCGGGCACACGCCGGCGGCGACACGGCGCGCGACCGGCTGCGCCTCCTGCGTTCGTGGCGGTAGGCCTGCAAGCCTGGCTGCCGGCGCCGGCATCGCTCGGCGTGCCCGAGCCGCAGCGCGTCAGCTGAGCCCGGAGGGGCCGGTGAGCGCTCGCGACGGGCTCACCGCCGGCGGGGGCCCGAGCAAGCTCCCCTCGAGCCGCGGCGGCCTCGGCCCGTAGGCGTTCGCCCGCGCCGCCCGCTCCCGCATGGCGGGCAGGGCGAAGACGAGCGACAGGATCGCGGGCGGCGAGAGCGGTCGCCCTCGGTCCCGGGCGCGGACGACCTGGCGCTCGACGCGCACCTGCTGCGCCTGCACCCGCCGGATCGCCGACTGCCGATCGGCCTGGATCTGATGCAGCACCGACTCCGCGACGCGGTCCGGCTGCCGCAGCACCGGGATCAGCCGGTTGGCGGCGGCGACCGCGTCCTGGATCGCCATCAGGATGCCGTTGCCCCCGACCGGCGAGATGACGTGTGCGGCATCGCCGATCAGCAGCAGCCCGGGCAGGTGCCAGCGGTCGAGCCGCGAGATCTCGATCGTGAGCAGCGTGGTCTGGGAGAAGTCGCGTAGCTCGCCGACCCGATCCGCGAGCCAGGGGACATGGGTGGCGACGAAGGCCCGTATCGGCCCCGGGCCGGCTTCCCGGGCGGCGCTCCACCCGCCCTTGGGCAACGTGTAGCCGATCTGCCACGAATCGGGGCCACCGAGCAGCCCGACGTAGTGGTCGCGGCCGAAGTAGAGGTCGACGTCGGCGTCGGGCGGGTCCCCCGGTCGCTTCGGCAGACGGAACCACAGCAGGTCGCTCGTCGCCCCCAGATTGCGTTCGGGGAGGCCGGACAGCCGGCGCAGCCTCGAAAAGCGGCCGTCGGCACCTACCACCAGCTCAGCCGAGATCGTCCGCTCGCGGTCTCCCGTTCGGCAGACGACGCCGGACACTGCACCCTCGTCCTCGATAAGCCCGGTAACCCGGGCACCCATCTCGAGCTCGAAGTCGGGATAGACGGCAGCCTCCGCGGCGAGGAAGTCCAGGAAGCGGGCCTGCGGCATCAACGCGACGAAATTGAAGCGGGTCCGGAGCCGGCCGTAGTCCTCCGTCGTGAGTGTTCGGTCGGGGGTGTGGAAGCGGAAATGGCGGGCCTTGAAATGCGGGAGCTCGAGCAGCCCGTCGGCGAGCCCGAGCTGATCCATCAGCTCCAGCGTGTAGGGATGCAGGGAATCTCCGCGAAAGTCGCGGTCGAAGTCGTGCTGTGACTCCAGGAGCGTCACCGGCACCTTGGCGCGAGCCAGGAGCAGGGCCAGGACCATGCCTCCGGGACCAGCTCCGACGATGACGCAGCGGCGCCGGGGGGACTCCGGTCCGACCGGCCCGGGGCGCGTCGCCGGGGAGCCCGGCGATCCGGTCATGACGCACCGTCGTCCGCTCGCGGCCGCAACCCACGACGCTCGTCGAGCCAGAAAACCGCGATGCCCTCGATGTGCTCGCGCACGACCGTGTCCGGAGCGCCGGCGGGGAACGGGAACGCGCTCCGTGCCCACGGTGCACGCACCACGTCCAGGTAGCGCTGCACGGCGGCGATCGCCTCGTCGGTCGGGGCGCGCATCGCCCGGCAGTCATCTCGCCGGCCTCCCCCGAGGAGGGCGCAGGCGGCATCCGCCTCGAGGTTCCGGACCCAGGCCCGAGTCGGGTTCGGCGAGACCAGATAGCGCCGCCCGTCGAGGAGCAGCACACCCAGCGGCGTGCGGCGGGCGAGCCCGCTGCGGCGCCCCCGGGTCTCCAGCACGCGCAACGAGTAGGTGCCGTCGACCTCCGGCTGCGGCGCGTCGTTTAGGAGACGTTCGATGACGGGCGCGTTCATCGCGGCCGTCCGGGAAGCCGGCCGACGCTCGTCAGCCCGGTCGGTCGGGGGCCTGTCGGTCCGGTCCATGAGCTTCGCCTCCTTGTCTGCGAGTGGTTGCTCTGAGGCAGAGTTATCAGATTTGCTAATGACATGCAAGACTATACTCTCGGAAATGAAGGAAGAGGCGACCGCGGACCGCGGGGCCGACCCCGGCACAGAGATCAACCTGGCCCTCCGCGCCCTTGTCCAGGCCGGCCATGACATGAACGTTGCGCTGGCCCAGCGGCTCGGCATCGGTGTGACGGACGCCCAGGCCATGGGCCAGCTGGTCGGCAGCCCGTCGCCGCTGGGACCGGTCGAGCTCGGGAACCGGCTGGGAATCCGATCCGCCTCGGCAACGACCCTCGTCGACCGACTTGAGGCCGCCGGCCATCTGCGGCGCGAGCGGCACCCCAAGGACCGTCGGAGGGTCACCCTCCAGCTGACGGAGACCGGGCGCGCGGAGATCCGGCGGGCGCTGACGCCACTCGTCGATCGCGTCGCCGAGCTCACGCGGGACCTCGACGCCGCAGAGGCGGAGACGGTGCGCCGGTTCCTCCGCGATGCCGCCCGCGTGCTGCACGACTTCGGCGCCGGCGGCGAGGCGATCGCCTGATCAGTGGCGGCCGCCGCCCTCGCCTGACCGCAGCGCTCGCACGGCGGCGTCGTGGTCGACGATCGGAGGCGGGTACCGCAGCTGCTCCTGCAGCTCGGCCGGCAGTCGCCAGGGCTCGTGCACGGCGCCGCCGGCCACCTCCCGCAACTCCGGCACGTGGCGCCGCACGTAGGCGCCGTCAGGATCGAACCGGCGAGCCTGGCGCAGCGGGTTGAAGATGCGATTGGGACGCGTGTCGTTGCCCGTGCCCGCGACCCACTGCCAGTTGCCGGCGTTGTTGGCCAGGTCGCCGTCGACCAGCCACTGGAAGAAGTGGGCGGCGCCGAGTCGCCAGTCCAGGCGCAGGTCCTTGACGAGGAACGAGGCGACGAGGAGTCGCGCCCGGTTGTGCATCCAGCCCTCGCGGCGGAGCTGCCGCATGCCGGCATCGACGATCGGGTAGCCGGTCCGGCCCTCACGCCACGCGTCGTAGGCGGCAGGATCCGATCGCCAGCGATCTCCGCGCGGCCGGTAGTCGCGAAACGCGAGGTCGGGCCGGGCCGCGAGCACCTGATGGTGGAAGTCGCGCCAGCACAGCTGCCGGCAGAAGGGCTCGCCCCCCGGGTGCGGGGCCGTCTGCGCCAACACCTCCTGCGGTGACAGGCACCCGAGGTGCAGGTAGGGGCTGAGCCGGGAGGTACCGTCGCCGTCCGGGTCGTCGTGCCGGTCGGGGTAGCCGGCCAGCCCCTCGCGAAGCCATGCCTGGAGCCGGCGCCGGCCGGCCGTCTCCCCGCCCGGAGGCAGGTCCGGCGAGCACGGCCCCACCACCCGGACCGAGTGCTCGGGACGGGGACCCGGCTCGACGCCGGAGGGCAGCGCGATTCGCTCCGGCGCCGCCGCCCGGGGGCGCCGCGGGGCCGCTTGCCAGGCGCGCCAGTAGGGCGTGAACACCCGGAAGTGATCGCCAGACGCGGGCCGCACGGCGCCCGCCTCGAGGACGGTCACGCCCGGAT
>JBAPVZ010000815.1:0-2109 GCA_049283435.1 Candidatus Dormiibacterota bacterium | reverse complement strand
GGTGCCTTGGGGTGGGGAGTCGGCGCTCGGGCGCCGACTCGATCCTGTCTTTGGGCGTCAGCGGGCCCATCGGCGCGCCCACAAGGTCATCAGTGCGAGAAGGACGAAGAGCAGGGCAACGATCATGAGCCCCGCGTATCCCAGCGGGGACGCGATATGCGGCAGCATCCCGGTCTCCGGGAAGGCGGCGTTGCCGGCCCCTCGCGGGTTCGCATGCCACGCGATCGGCGCAGGTCGACTCCCGTTAGGTGTGAGCTGCGTGCCCTCGGTCACGGGTCCGTTGCCGGCGCCTTGGGTGGCCGTGCCGGCACCGAGCGTCGACGGCAGGGCAGGCGGATCGGCGAGGGTGGTCGCCGGGTCCGAACTGCCGTTCGATGAGGCTGTCGGGTCCCCGACCACCGTTGAACCGTGGGGATTCGACTGCGTCGGGGGGACCGGGTCCTGCGTCGGTGCCGGTGTGCCGGCCTGGGCGGACGGCTGAGCGGCAGGGCGGAGGTTGATCGGAACGGCGGCCCGACTGGGAGTGGGTGTGCTGACCTGAGCCGGGGCCGGCACGGCGGCATGGACGCTGATCGGCGGGACGACGTGCACTGGTGCGGGTGTGCTGACCTGAGCCGGGGCCGGCACCGCGGCATGGACGCCGATCGGCGCGGCGACGTGAACGGGTGCGGGTGCGCTGACCGGGACCGGGGCCTGCACGGCGGCATGGACGCTGATCGGCGCGGCGACGTGAACGGGTGCGGGTGCGCTCACCTGGACTGGGGCCTGCACGGCGGCATGGACGCTGATCGGTGCGGCGACGTGAACGGGTGCGGGTGCGCTCACCTGGACTGGGGCCTGCACCGCGGCATGAACGCTGATCGGCGCGGCGACGTGAACGGATGCGGGTGCGCTCACCTGGACTGGGGCCTGCACCGCGGCATGGACGCTGATCGGCGCGGCGACGTGCACGGGTGCGGGTGCGCTGACCTGAACCGGGGCCTGCACCGCGGCATGGACGCTGATCGGCGCGGCGACGTGAACGGGTGCGGGTGCGCTGACCTGGACCGGGGCCTGCACCGCGGCCCGGACGCTGATCGGCGCGGTTGACACGGTGGCCTTCACCACGTTGAGACCGGCAGCTTGGGCGGTGACCGGCTGGCAAACGAGCCATGTGGCGAGAGCGGCAACGAGAGGGAGCAGATATCGAAGCCGGAGCACCCGACGCCAGTGCCGGGGAACTGAGTGGGCGTGGATCATCTGGGCGTACATCCCTGATTAGGCTCCTCGTACGTTTCGGGCCTACGACGCTGCCTCACAGAGGCGGCGATGACGGAGAGACTGCGGGGCAGTCCTCAGCCAGGTCGCTCGACCAGGAGGACCAGGTGTGCAGCTCGCAGCGCCGACGGCGGCTCAGGGGTCAGCCTGAAGGCGTCCGAGTCGAAAAGCGCTGTCGAAGGCACTACGGTCACGTTGAGCAGCAGCGTGCCGCCACCGGACCCGCCACCAGCCAGGGCGGCGCCCGGACCGGAGCACGGCGGGACGGGATGCGAGGGAAGGAAGGGCGGCAGTCCGGGTGCGGAAAGCACGCCGCGGCTGACCGCGAGGCCGTCTGTAAGGCCGTCCACCGATGTTCGCAGCTGGTTGGTCTCGTTGCGCTGCAAACGGGCTCCGATTGACTCGCTGCCGGCGAGGGCCAGGTCAGCCGAAGCGGCGCGAGAAGAGCCGGCACCGGCAGCTGGAGCTGGAGCTGGAGTCGTCGCCGGAGTGGACACAACGACTGTCCTGCCACCGACCGCCGACCCCACAGCCTGCGCTCCCGAGCCCGCGCTGGTGCTGCCCGGGCGAGCGGGTGGGATGGGTCGACCACCCGCCACCGAGCCGGTGCCGGGATTGCTGCCCTGGCTTGGCACCACGTCGATCGGCACGACCGCCCCTGTCCTGGGAGTGACAACCTCAGCCACCGAGGCCAGGGTCAGGGTGACCGGTGCGACGACCGCGGTGGTCGCCGAGGTCAGGGTCAGGGTGATCGGTGCGACGAGCGCGGCGGTCGCGGAGGTCAGAGTCTGGGTGACCGGTGCGACCAGTGCGGCGGTCGCCGAGGCCAGCGTCCGGATGACCGGTGCGACG
>JBAPVZ010000814.1:0-4469 GCA_049283435.1 Candidatus Dormiibacterota bacterium | reverse complement strand
CGTCGGCGGCGTTCGCAGAGATGTAGGTACGCAGCGTCCCCATGCTCGCGTCGATCGGCGGGAAGTTCGTCGTGCCCAGCAGATCGCAGAACAGGAGGCCGCAGCCGAAGAGCACGACGGTGAGGGGGCCGGTCAGGCCGGCGGTGGCACGGATGACGGCGCGGGGCGGTCGCACGAGCGTGAGCGTAGCGCGCCGGTGCGCCGGCGCCCCCTCGCCATCAGACCCGCAGAAGCCCCTGCACGCGGGACGTGAACCAGAGGCCGAGCACGGCGAGCCCGAGGAGGTACGCGACGTCGAGGAGCATCCACGGCAGCGGTTGCCCGAGCGCTGCCCGCAAGCAGTCGATCGCGCGGTACCGCAGGCTCACCTCGATCCCGAGCAGGTAGAAGACGGCGGGACTCGCCGGGATCCGGGGCCACCAGGCGCGCGGTCGCGATCTCCGCGACGCGAGCGGACGGTGCGAGGTCGGCGGCGGCTCAGCTCTCCTCGCGCTCGAGCTCGGGCTCGAACCGTCGCAGCGGCGGCCAGAGAATGTTCGCCGTGCCTCGACGGTAGAGGTCGGCCGGTCGCCCGCCGAGCCCCGCCCGCGACGGTGAGCTGTCGCCGACCGGCTCGACGAAACCCTCCCGGCTCAGCACCTTGCGCCTGAAGTTCGAGGGATCCTGGGGTACACCCCACACCTCCTCGTAGATCCGGCGCAGCTCCGAGAGGGTGAACGGCTCGTCCAGGAACGCCGCGGCGAGTGGCGTGTACTCGATCTTCGCGCGAGCTCGCTCGATGCCCTCGGCGACGATCTGGGCGTGGTCGAACGCGAGCGCCGGCCCGTTCGCGTCGTGCAGCTCGGAGACTGCCCAGAACCGCGCCAGCGCGGCGTCGTCGCCCGCCTTCGGCGGCGGGAGATCGGGCGCGAAGACGACGTGGGCGACGGAGACGACACGCAGTCGCGGGTCGCGATGGGGCATGCCGTACGTGCGCAGCTGCTCCAGGTGCATCCCGGCCGGCAGCTCGTCGAAGCCGGTCTCCTCGCCGAGCTCCCGCTGCGCCGCCTGGTGCAGGTCCTCGTCCGGCTCGACGAAGCCGCCGGGCAGTGCCCAATGGCCCTCAAAGGGGGGGTGCTTGCGGCGCACGAGCAGCACGCTGAAGCGGCCCTGGCGGACCGTCAACAGGACGACGTCGACGGTCACGGCGATCGGCGGGTACTGGTGCGGGTCGTAGCTCGCGAGGAACTCGGCCTCCTTCTGCTTGCGCGCCTCCTCGGTGGCGGCGGCGGTGGCGTGGTCGTCGTCGGTCATCGCGGTCGCACCTCCTCCGGTTGCGGGGCGTCGACCGGCGTCGCGGTCATCACCGGCGGCCCCGCCTGGATGCTGAGATCCTGGCGCCCCAGCTGCGACTTCGCCTGCTTGTGATACACACGCGCCTCCTCGACCGAGTGCCGCAGGACGATCTCGCCGCCCGCGACGAAGCGGTGCTGCAGCGGATCGCCGCGCGGTGAGACGGGCGGCTCGTCGCCCACCCACAGGTGCTCGGCGACGGCGTGACGGTCGCCGTCGAGCTCGCGGTACGCCCACTTGCGGCCGGCCAGGTTGCCTTTGCCGGTCGAGCGCTTGGCGACCGGATGGAGCGGCGCGTCGGGATCGTCGTCCTGGGCGATCGCGACCAGCTTGTAGACGAAGCCGGGGCTCGGATGCAGGATCAGCCGCTCGCCCGACCCGAATCCGTCGACCGGCGACTGGCTCAGCTCCTCCATCGCGTACTCGTCGAGGCCGCCGGTCAGGATGATCCGGGTTCGCCGGGCACCGAGCTCGTCGAGCAGCCGGCGTGCATGCGGCACGACCTGCAGCAGCTCGCCGGAATCGATGCGGATGCCGCCCAGCTCGGGGCCGGCGGCGCGTACCGCGTTGCGGATCCCCTCGTCGATGTCGTAGGTGTCGACGAGCAGCGTCGTCTCGACACCCTGCGTCGCGATCTGCGCTCGGAACGCCTCCAGCTCGCTCGCGTGCGCGAGCGTGAACGCGTGCGCGCTCGTCCCTCGGACGGGCACGCCGTAGCGATAGCCGGCCTCCATGTTCGAGGTGGCGGCGAACCCGGCGATGTAGGCCGCTCGCGCGGCGGCGACGGCTGCGTTCTCGTGCGTCCGCCGGCTGCCCATCTCGATGATCGGGTGCCCGTGAGCCGCCGTCACCATCCGCGACGCCGCCGCCGCGATCCCGGAATCCCAGTTGCACACGCTGAGCAGCAGCGTCTCCAGCAGGACCGCCTCGCCGAACGGGGCGGAGATCGTCACCAGAGGCGAATAGGGGAAGGCGAGCTCGCCCTCGCGATAGGCCCAGAGATCGCCGCTGAACGGCCGGCCGAGCACCCGCCGCCGCGTGCGGGCATCGGCCACCCCGGTCTCCTCCAGCCAGCGCACCTGCGACTCGGTGAAGCGGAACCGCGGCAGCAGATCGAGGATGCGGCCGACCCCGGCGAGCACCCCGTAGCGCCGCCCGGCAGGCAGCCGGCGAGGGAACAGCTCGAAAACGGCGCGGCGGTTCGCGACGCCCGAGTGCAGGGCGCCCTGCAGGTTGCCGAGCTCGTACTGGTCGGTCAGCAGCGCCGTCGAGCGATCCTCGGTCATCCGCGACTCCCCAGCGGTAACGTGCTCGAGCGCCGTCGCCGGAGGGGCGGTGCCTCGTCTCCGCGCATCTCGATGCCAACGCACGCTACCACAGCGTTGTGCGGGTATAGGTCACCGCGACCCACGCGAGCGCCGAAACGGACGGGCTCCCGCGGTCCGAGCTCGGCGCCATCCCCTCGCCGGTCGTTCGCCATCCCTTCCCCGAGCCGTGCCTACCGTGCGGAGCCATGCGAAGCACGTCTCGTGTGTGCCGGTTCCTGGAGTGCCGCTGCCGGCGCCGGCCCAGCGTCCCTGCGCAACGCCACGCCCGGCGGCACTGTGCCGCGTGCAGGGCACAGCTCGGCGCCGGGGCGATCGTCGAGGCCGGAATCCCCTACTGCAGCCACGTCTGCGCCGTCCTCGCCCGTCGCCAACGGTAATCTTCGAGTTATCCCATACTAATTGCAAGTCGGTAAAGATAGCCGTATAGTGACGGGGTGAGCGACAGCGAGCCGCCGCCCCCGTCGGGCGAGCCCATCCGGCCCGCGACGACGCCGCTCGACGGCAGCCACGATGCCGCCGGCTCGGCCGCGACTGCCGAGGCGATCCGCCGCCTGCAGCAGGCCTGGCGAGGCGAGATCGAGGCCCGAACGATCTACGAGATCCTCGTCGAGCGGGAGCCTGACCCCCGCCGCGCCGACGTGCTCCGTCGCATCGCGGAGGGCGAGCAGGTGCACCGTGCCCGCATCGAGGCGCGGCTGCGCGAACTCGGCGTCAGCCTCCCCGACCCCGCGACCGTTCACGTCGCGCGCTGGCTGCGGCTCCAGGCGCGCCTGGCACCGACCGATCGCGTGCTGCGGGCGCGCGAGGCCGCCGAGGAGGACGAGGTCATCGACATGTACGGGAAGCCGACCGGCGACCCGGCGACCGATGCCGTCCTCGGCGAGATCCGCCGCGACGAACGCTCCCATTCACTAGCCGTCAACGACATGCTGAAGGGCGAGGCGGGGCCGACCGCCGCCGATCGGGCGACCGGCGTGCAGGAGAGCCTCGACCGGATCCTCGGCCGCGAACGCTGGCACAAGAAGAGCAGCGGCTGGGTGTCGGACGCGATCTACGGAGCGAACGACGGCCTGGCCGCCGTCTTCGGCATCGTGGCCGGCGTCTCCGGTGCGACCGGCGCGACCCGCTCGTTCGTCCTCACCGCCGGGCTGGCGGGTGCGATCGCGTCCGCCCTCTCGATGGGCGTCGGCGCCTGGCTCGCCTCGCGCTCGACGCGGGAGATGGCGCACGCGAACATCGAGCAGGAGCGCCAGGAGCTGCAGCAGCACCCGGCGGAGGAAAAGGAGGAGCTGTCGCTCTTCTATCAGTTGAAGGGTCTCCGCAAGGAGGACGCCGACGACCTCGTCGAGAAGTTCGCGCAAAACCCGGACGCGATGCTGCAGATGCTGGTGACCGAGGAGTTCGGTGCGGGCCAGGATGCGGGCAACCCGAACCAGGCGGCGATCGCCGGGTTCCTGAGCACCGGCGTCGGCGCCGTGGTGCCGGTCGTGCCCTTCTTCTTCGTCGGCGGCCCTGAAGGCATCGCGATCGCGTTCGCGCTCTCCCTCCTCGCCCACTTCGCGGTCGGGGCGGCGAAGTCGCTGTTCACGCTCCGCAGCTGGTGGACTTCCGGCTTCGAGATGACGGTCGCGGGCGTCATCGTCGGCGGCGGCACCTTCCTGCTCGGCCTGCTGTTCCGGGTGGGCACGTAGTCCGACGGGTCCCGGTCCGGGCCCCGGCCCGGCCGCGTGTACACCTCAGCCTGAATGGGGGGTGTTCCGGCCGCCATGGTCGATCCGCTCGTCAGCGTGGGCGACGGTGCCTCGCACG
>JBAPVZ010000813.1:0-1602 GCA_049283435.1 Candidatus Dormiibacterota bacterium | reverse complement strand
CCCATGGTCCCCGCATCACCGTCCAGGCGTCACGGTCGACCGAGCCGGCCTCGAGCCCCGAACGGCGTCCGGGAGTCGCCTCAGCTCGGGCTGCCAGGCGGCGTGTAGAAGCTCACGCGGCCGCCGGACAGCACTCGCAGCTGGAAGTTGTCGACGAAGTAGAGATTGCTGCTCAGGTAGACGAGGCTGGACGGCTCCGGGAGGTGACTGCTCGTCGCCCCGACCGAACCGTTCGGGCCGTCGTTCCCGCTGTCCCCGCTGCCGGCGAGGGTCGTGAGCGTCCCGTCGGAGCTGACGGCACGCAGTCGGTGATCGCCCTGGTCGGCGATGACGTAGCCGCCGTTGGGCGCCTGCGCGACGGCGACCGGATCGGTGAGCTGCGCATGCGCCGCCGGGCCCCCGTCTCCGACGAAACCCTGCTTGCCGTCGCCGGCGACAGTGGAGATGACGCCGGTCTTGAGGTCGACCTCGCGGACGCGATTGTTGCCGCTGTCGGCGATGAGCAGTTGCCCACCCGCGACGGCGAGCCCGTTGGGCGCCGCCAGCTGGGCGCTCGTCGCCGCCGCCCCATCGCCCGCGAATCCGCCCTGTCCACTGCCGGCGACGGTCGCGACGGCGCCCGACTGGAGCGTGACCTTGAACACCTGATCCTTCAGCTGGTCGGTGAAGTAGAGCGTTCCCGACGTGTCGTCCACGGCGACGCCTCCGACCTCGCCGGCGCGTCCGACCGACTGCAGGACGCCGCTGCGGATCGTGCGCACGGTCTCGCTCAGCTGGTCACCGAAGAAGACCTGCCCTGCCGGTCCGACGGCGAGGCTGACCGGTCGGATCGCGGCACCCACCGCCGGCTGACCGTCCTCGGCGGCGGCGGGCTGGCTGGAGCCCGGGTCGGACGCTCGGCCGGCCACGAGCGTCGAGGCGCCGGTGCTCGGGTCGATGCGATAGATCTCTCGCAGGAAGGCGACGTAGAGGTCGCCCGAGGAGGAGACCGCGACCGCCGTCGCCGACCGCTCGGCCCACGCCGCCTGTCGGTTCGGGTCGATCTGCGTTCGCGTGTGCCAGACGCCGTACGCGAAGACGCCGCCCGCCACGATCGCGACGACGACGACGGCGATCAGGATGCGGACCAGGATGGCGAGCGCCACGGCGCCACGCTGAAGCCGGAGCCCGGGTGGGACGAACGGCGAGGAATTGGGCACCGCGGGCCATTCTACGGTTCGGCTTGGTGGGTCCCTTGGGGGCAAGATCGCCGGCGCTGAGCCGCCGGCGCCCGGGGGCGTTACTGTGTGCACCGGGCGATGAGCTTCTTCGACCCTCGGGGACGGGCGATCGGTGACGCTGCTCGCGACGTCGGGCAGCGGATGCGCGGGCTGGGGCGCGATGCGCAAGAGAGCCGGCATCAGAGCTCGCCGGCCGGCACCGTGCTGGCCCGGGCGACCTACCCGGAGCTGCACCGGATCGCCGACTTCGTCGCGGTGCAGAGCTGGCGCGCGGACACGCAGAAGATGGCTCGCATGCTCTACCGCGGCACCTGGTCGGGGAAGCCGGAGACGCTCGGTATCGGGGTCGTCCGCCCCGGCGTGATGGAAGCGTTCGGCACAC
>JBAPVZ010000812.1:0-3832 GCA_049283435.1 Candidatus Dormiibacterota bacterium | reverse complement strand
GCGCCGGGTCAGTCCCTCGAGGTGGCCGTCCGGCTGCGGTCGGGGGCGAGCACGTCGGGACCGATGCCGCTGACGGTCGTGATGCCGCAAAGGGCCATCGCGCGCCGCAATTCCGTGGTCAGGATCTCGATGCAGCGCTCGACGCCGTCCTGGCCGTCGGCCCCCAGCCCGTAGAGGTAGGGCCGTCCCACCAGGCAGGCGCGGGCGCCCAGCGCGAGCGCTTTGACGATGTCGCCGCCACGCCGCACGCCACCATCCATCAGCACCTCGACGCGGTCCCCGACCGCGTCGGCGACGGCGGGCAGCGCGTCGAGCGCCGCGACCGCGTCGTCGAGCTGCCGGCCGCCGTGATTGGAGACGACGATCCCGTCGGCGCCCGCTTCGGCCGCCCGTCGTGCGTCGTCGGGGCGCAGGATCCCCTTCACGACGAGCGGGCCCGACCACTGGTCGCGCAGCCAGGAGAGGTCGCGCCAGCCGGCCGAGGGATCGAACTGGTCGCCGACGAACTGCGAGAGCGCGAACGGGCGCCCAGACCCGCTCGGCGGTGCGGCGTTCGCGAACTCGATCCGCGGTCCTCGCGCCATCCCGAGCAGCCACCGAGGCCGCCGCAGGACGTCGAACGCGTTTCGGACGGTCACCCGGGGCGGGATCGTGGCACCGTTGCGGTCGTCTCGCTCACGCTGGCCGGGGACGGGCGTGTCGACGGTCACGACGAGCACCTCGTAGCCGGCCGCGGCCGCGCGTTCGAGAAGCGCCCGCACGAGCCCGCGATCGCGCCAGAGGTAGACCTGGAACCAGTGCCGCCCCGGCGCGTCGCGCACGATCTCTTCGAGCGGCACCGCCGCCATGCAGCTGGCGACGAACGGGACCCCGCGGGCGGCGGCGGCGCGTCCGGCCGCGATCTCCCCGCGCGGGCGGGCCATACCACAGAGCCCGGTCGGGCCGAGGACGAGCGGCGCTGAGAGCGTCCGCCCGAGCACGACGGTCGACAGGTCGATCTGGTGGACGTCGGCGAGCACGTGCGGCGCCAGCCGGACCCTGGCCAGTGCCTCCCGGTTGCCGCGCAGCGCCCGCTCGTCCTCGGCGGCGCCGTCGATGAAGTCGAACACGGCGCGGGGAAGCCGCCGGCGGGCCGCCCGCCGCAGATCCTCGATCGTGAGATACATGGGCGGTTCCAGCATCGCACGTACGGTCCCCAGGATCGCCGCGCCCCGGGCAGCCTGGTGGCGGATCAGGCATGCTGGTGCGAAGCGAAACGCGGCACACCGGGGAGGGAGCGCGATGGACGCCAGGACAGATCAGCTGCAGTACGAGGTCGACCCGGGTTGGGAGCAGCTGCCGCCGGGCTTCGCTCATGGCGACGTCGTCGGCCTCGGCGTCGACTCCCGAGATCGGGTCTTCGTGTTCACCCGCCGGGAGCCCCGGGTCATCCTCTACAACCGCGACGGCTCGTTCGACTCCTCCTGGGGTGAGGGGCTCTTCACCTCGCGCACCCACGGGCTGACGGTCGCGCCCGACGACACGGTCTACTGCGTCGACGAAGGTCGTCAGGTCGTCTATCACTTCACCGCCGACGGCACGCTGCTGCAGACGATCGGAACGCCGGATGCCGCCTCGGACACCGGTTACGACGGGAGCTCGCTGGAGAGCATCACGCACGGGGGACCGCCGTTCAACCGGCCGACCAACCTCGCCGTCGCGCCGAGCGGCGATCTCTACGTCAGCGACGGCTACGGCAACGCCCGCGTCCATCGCTTCGACGCCGGCGGCCGGCTGCTCCAGTCATGGGGCGAGCCGGGCGTCGGTCAAGGTGAGTTCAACCTCGTCCACGGGATCGCCGTGGCGGAGGACGGACGGGTCCTGGTCGCGGACCGCGAGAACGACCGGGTGCAGGTGTTCACGGCGGATGGCCGCTACCTCGACGAGTGGACGAACGTGCAGCGGCCGACGAACCTGGCGATCGACGGTGCCGGAAGGGTCTACGTCTCGGAGCTCTGGCGTCCCGCCGGGGACCGCTCGCTACGCCTCGGCGTCAACGTGGAGAACCTCCCCGGCCAGGTCAGCGTCCGCGACCAGCAGGGGGAGGTGCTGGCCCGCTGGGGCGGCCCCGACCTGACGGCCGCCGGCAGCTTCGTCGCGCCCCACGACGTCTGCGTCGATTCGCACGGTGATGTCGTCGTCGGCGAGGTGACCTGGACGTTCGGCGTCCAGCCCGGTCGCGTGCCCGAGGGTACGCACACGCTGCAACGGTTCCGGCGGGTGGGCTGACCGCGAGCTCAGGTCTGCTCGGGACGCCGCAGCCAGCGCGGCTCGGCCCACTCGCGAGGCTCGGCGAGGCGGTCGAGGAGCCGTTCGGGGTCGCTGTCGACGACGACGGTCGCCTCGTGCTCGGGCGCCAGGAACCCCTCGCCGACCGCGCGCTCGAGGAAGGCGAGCAGCGGGTCCCAGTAGCCGTCCACCTGGAGCAGGCCGATCGGCTTGCGGTGCAGGCCGAGCTGCGCCCAGCTCAGGACCTCGACGAACTCCTCCAGCGTGCCGAGCCCGCCGGGCAGGGTGACGAAGGCGTCCGCCGACTCCTCCATCAGCGCCTTGCGCTCATGCATCGACCGGACGATCCGCAGCTCGCCGTGCTCCTTCGCGTGCGCCGCGTCGGGCAGGAGCTCACGCCCCATCAAGGCTTCCGGGATGATGCCGACGACGCGGCCGCCGCCGCGGCGAACCGTCGTCGAGACGACCCCCATCAGGCCGCGATCGCCGCCGCCGTACACGAGCTCCAGTCCCCGCGCGACGAGCCCCTCGCCGATCGCCCCGGCTGCCGCGCGATAGCTCGCCCGGGTGCCGCAGCTCGCGCCGCAGAACACGCAGACGCTTCTCACCGCCGCGCCCGGAAGAGCGGCGCCGCCCCATCGCCGATCGCCACCCCTCCGTCGACCTCGGTGATCGTCGGCATCACGGGCGCCCGCTCGCGACGCCGTCGCAGGCGGCGGAGCAGTGCCGTCGCGTCCGGCTCGGCGCCGACCAGCTCGAGGATGCGACGCGTCGCGTAGACGAGGCCCAGCCGGTCGTCGTCGATCGCCTCCCGCGCCGTCACCCAGCGCCAGTCGTCGACCTCGCCGGCCTGGGGTGCGATCGCCTGCCCCCTCGGTGCTCTCGCGACGAAGAAGTGGGTGTCGTAGCGCCGGCGTATCCGCAGCGGGGTGATCCACCGCGTGCAGAGCACGAGCCGGTCGAACGCAGGCTGGAGGCCCAGCTGCGCGAGCGCGGGCCAGAACCCGACGCCCCGCCCGGCGAGCGCTCGCACCCGGTTCGCCTCGTCAGTCCTCGCGAGGACGCGGCCCCGGGCGCCGGTTCGGTACGCGAGCAGCAGGCCGACCTCCTCCCACAGCTCGCGCAGCGCGGCGCCCCGGGTCGGATCGACCTGCATCTCGTCGTCGGGGGAGACGCTCCCGCCGGGGAAGACGTAGGCATTGGGCGCGAAATCGGCACCACGTGGCCGCCGCATCATGAGCACGCGCCAGGGCACAGTCGCGCCGTCCACCAGGAGGATCGAGGCGGAACGGCGGGCGGGCGCCGGCTCGACGTCGGTCAACGCCGCTGCGAGCTCGGGGTTGCCAGGCGTCACCTCGCGGAGTCTACGGACGGCGCGGGCGCGCAACCGGCCCCGCACGAAGTGACCGCTCTGGCGCCTGCAAGTACGATAGCGGGCGTGGACCTGGGGCTGCGCGGCAGGACGGCGCTCGTCACCGGCGGCACCAGCGGCCTCGGCCTCGGCATCGCGCGCAAGCTCGCCGAGGAAGGCGCCCGGGTCGTCGTCGCCGCGCGCAGCCGGCCG
>JBAPVZ010000811.1:0-4109 GCA_049283435.1 Candidatus Dormiibacterota bacterium | reverse complement strand
GCACTGCTCGCCGAGGTCGGCGAGCGGCGGGCGCTGTGGGTGCAGCGCCACCGCAAGCCGGCCGCGGTGCCCGGGATCATCGTCCGGCGGGGCTCGAGCCGCTGGTCCTCCGGCGCCGTCCTCTTGTTCATGGTCGCGCTGGCGGTCGCGCTCGGTGCGATGGTCGCGATCATGAGCATGTTCGCCGATCCCGACTCGCCGTTCTACACGACCAAACGCATAGCGGAGAACGTGCTGCTCGCCGTGCAGTTCGACCCCACGAACAAGGCGAATCTCGAGCTCGAGCTCGCGCAGACGCGAGATCGCGAGGCGGAGGACATGGCGATCGCCGGTCGCGGCAAGCTGGCTGCGACTGCGGTCAGCGATCGCTACACGCTGCTGCGCGACGCGGCGCAGAACCTCTCCAAGTCATCCCGTCGCGACAGCCGTTGGCAGTCCGAGCGGAGCACCTACGAGCAGGACGCAGCCCTCTCCACGGACACCATCCAGGCCGAGCTGACGCAGGCGAACCAGGCCGGCGCGGCGGCCCAGGTGAAGCAGCTGACGAACCGGTTCCAGTCCCAGCGCAAGTCGTTCGAGGCGGGTCTCGCAACCCGGGCGTCGCCGAAAACGGCACCGACGCCGGCCGCGACGCCGTCCTGAGAGCGCCCGCACCATGACGGCGCCTCGGGAGCTGGTACTGACGCTCGACATCGGCACCTCGTCGGTCCGCGCCCTGCTCTATGGCGTCGACGCGCAACCGCTGCCGGGGACTGAGGCACGCGTGACCTACGAGCCGTCGTTGGGTGCCGACGGCCGCACCGAGCTCGACGCGACCTGGCTCGCCACCCAGTGCCGCACGGTGCTGGCGGGCGCGATCGGCCACGCCGGCCGGAGCGATCGCATCGCCGCCGTCGGCGTCTCCAGCTTCTGGCACGGGTTGCTCGGCCTCGACCGCAGCCGGCGGCCGGCGACACCGATCGTCCTCTGGTCGGATCAGCGAAGCTGGCGGCAGGCGACGGCGCTGCGCGGGGAGGGGGCCTTGGGTGACGTGCGCCAGCGGACGGGGGCCCCGATCCACCCCAGCTACTGGCCGGCGAAGCTGGCCTGGGCGCGCGAGCAGCAGCCCTCCTGGTGGCGCCGCGTGCGGCACTGGGTCAGCTTCGCCGACTATCTCTACCTGCAGCTGTTCGGCGAGCTCGGGACGAGCGCGTCGATGGCGTCCGGCACCGGGCTCCGGCGCCTCGACGACGGCCGTTGGGACGCGCGGCTGCTGGAACGGCTGCAACTCGACGCGGCGGCTCTGCCCGAGCGCCGCGAAGTGTTCCAGGGGCTTCGCCAGGGTGTCGACGACGTGCGCGGGGCGGCGGGCGCGGTCTGGCTCAGCGCGCGGGGCGACGGCGGGCTGGCGACGATCGGCAGCGACTGCGAGCGCGACGGCCGGCGAGCACTCACGATCGGGACCTCGGCCGCGCTCCGGGCGACCCTCGGTGCGCCGCCCCGCCACCTCGAGGCGGGACTCTGGTGCTATCTGAGCGACCGCACCGCGCACGTGATCGGTGGTTCGTTCAGCAATGGAGGCAACCTCCACGCGTGGCTGCTGCACCAGTTGCGGCTGGAAGGAGACGTCCTGGAACGCGAGCTGCGGCGCCTGCCGCCGGCGAGCACATCGCTCACGTTCCTGCCCTTGCTCGCCGGCGAGCGGAGCCCCGGCTTTGCGCCGCGCGCGGCGGGCAGCGTGAGCGGGCTCACCGAGGGCACGACCGCACTCGACCTGGCGCGAGCGGGAATGGAAGGGGTCGCGATGCTGCTGCGCCCGGTCGACCAGGCGCTCGACGTCGTCACCGGCGAGCCGGGCCGGGCGGTGGTGAACGGCGGCGCACTCGTCCAGTCGGGAGCCTGGTGCCAGGTCATCGCCGACGCTCTCGGCAAGCCGGTGTCCGCGGTGGCGGCCGAGGAGGCCTCGAGCCGGGGCGCCGCGGTCGTCGCGCTGCGCGAGCTCGAGGCGCCGGCGCCGCCTCGACTGCGGCTGGTCCGCACGTGGCGCCCGCGAGCATCGGCGCACGAGGTCTACGACGCCGCCTCGGAGCGGTTGCGCGAGCTGTACGAGGCAACCATTGAGAACCCCGGGCGCGTCTGAGGACGAACACCGACACACAGCGACGGCCGGCTTGTCGTGTAATTGGAGGTGAACGAGATTGTGTCCTCCTGCGGGGTCTTCGACGAAGGGAGCCCGCCTTCCCTTGGTGAAGGAGTAAGTCCATGGCAACCGTGACGAGCAGACTCTCAGGAGCGGAGACGAAGGTACTTCGCGAGCTCGCGGCACAACTGCGGGTGGACTCGATCCGCAGCAGCACCGCCGCCGGCTCCGGCCACCCGACGTCGTCGCTCTCGGCCGCCGATGTGATCGCCGTGCTGCTGAGCCGGCACCTGCGCTACGACTGGACGAAGCCGAAGTCGGAGACGAACGACCACCTGATCTACAGCAAGGGTCACGCGTCCCCCCTCGTGTACTCCATGTTCAAGGCGGCGGGCGTCGTCAGCGACGAGGAGCTGCTCACGTTCCGCAAGTTCGGATCGCCGCTGCAGGGTCACCCGACGCCGGTCCTGCCCTGGGTCGACGTCGCGACCGGCTCGCTCGGGCAGGGGCTGCCGATCGCGGTCGGTGTCGCGCTGGTCGGTCGCTATCTGGACAAGCTCCCGTACCACGTGTGGACGCTCTGCGGGGATTCCGAAGTCGCCGAGGGATCGATCTGGGAGGGCCTGGACAAGGCTGTCTTCTACGAGCTCGGCAACTTCACGGCGATCTTCGACGTCAACCGGCTGGGCCAGCGAGGGCCGACCGAGTACGGCTGGGAGACCGAGGTCTACAAGCAGCGCGCGGAGGCGTTCGGCGCGACCGCGATCGTGATCGACGGGCACGACCTGCAGGCGATCGACGCGGCACTCGAGCAGGCGGGGCAGGCGATCGACCGGCCGACCGTGATCATCGCGAAGACGATCAAGGGCAAGGGCGTCCCCCAGATCGAGAACAAGGAGGGCTGGCACGGCAAGGCGCTCCCTCCCGACCTTGCCGAGACGGCCGTCGCGGAGCTGGGCGGCCGGCGGGACGCCGTGATCGAGCCGCTCCTGCCGGAGCCGGGAAAGGCCGTGCGGCGCCGGAGCGGGCGCGTCACGCTGCCCGTCTATCAGCTTGGGGAGAAGGTCGCCACCCGCAAGGCGTTCGGCGACGCGCTGACCGCGGTCGGCGCCCGGTCCGACGTCGTCGCGTTCGACGGTGAGGTCGGCAACTCGACGTTCCTGGAGGAGTTCCAGGAGAAGTACCCCGACCGCTACTTCGAGATGTACATCGCGGAGCAGATGATGATCGCCGCCGCGGTCGGCGCCAGTGTGCGTGGCTACGTCCCGTTCGCCGGGACGTTTGCCGCCTTCCTGTCCCGCGCCTACGACTTTGTCCGGATGGCCGCGATCTCCGAGGCGAACATTCGCCTCTCCGGCTCGCACGCCGGCGTCGAGATCGGACAGGACGGGCCGTCGCAGATGGCGCTCGAGGACCTCGCGTCGCTGCGCGCGATCCACGGCACGACCGTGCTCTACCCGTCGGATGGGAACTCGGCGGCGCAGCTGACGCAGGTGATGGCCGACACGCCGGGCATCGTCTTCATGCGCACGACACGCGGCGCCTACCCGGTCCTCTACGGGCCCGGCGAGACGTTCAAGGTCGGCGGCTCCAAGGTCGTGCGCAAGTCGGCACACGATCAGGTGACGTTGATCGGCGCCGGAGTGACGCTCTACGAGGCCCTGGCGGCCGCGGACGAGCTGGAGAAGGACGGGATCAAGGCCCGTGTCATCGACCTCTACAGCGTGAAGCCGGTCGACGTGCGCACGCTGCGGCGCGCCGCGGCCGAGACCGCCGGCTTCGTCATCGCCGAAGACCATGCCCCGGCCGGCGGCCTCGGGGGCGCCATCACGGAAGCGCTGGCCGATCGAACGCCCCCGCTGCACCACCTGGCGGTGGCCGAGATCCCGACGTCGGGCACCCCGGCACAGCTGCTCGACGCGGCCGGCATCTCGGCGCGGCACCTGGTCCGCGCGGCACGGCAGCTCGTACGCGCCGCCCAGAACGGCGC
>JBAPVZ010000810.1:0-8232 GCA_049283435.1 Candidatus Dormiibacterota bacterium | reverse complement strand
GTCCGGGCTCGCGTCCGGCCCCTCTCGGTGATGCAGGTTGGGGCAGATCGCGGCGTAGCCGTGGACCGCGAACGTGCGCGTGATCTCCTTGGTCGACTCGTCCCAGCCCGGCATGTGATGGATGACGAGCACGCCCGGGAACGGCCCGTTGCCGAGCGGCCGCGCCAGATAGGCGCTGATCCACTCGCCCCCGTCGCCCTGGATCGACACGCTCTCCGCCAGGATTCCTTCGTACACGGCGCTACCCTCCGTTTGTCAATCTCGACTGTTAGACTCTCTAATTATGTCTTCCGAGGAGGAGATCGGTCCCCCCGCGCTGCTCGCCGGGATCGACGTCCTGTTCTGGCTCGACCGCGTCCTCGAGCGCACCGAGACGAGCCTCACGATTCCCCAGTATCGGATCCTGCGCATGGTCGAGGCGAGCGGTGAGCGGGCGGCGAAGCTCGCCGAGCGCCTCTCCGTGCGCAAACCGACGTTGACGTCCGTCGCCGATGGGCTCGTCGCCGTCGGGTTTCTCGTGCGCCGCGGCGACGAGGGCGACCGCCGCTCGGTCAGGCTCTGCCTCACGCCGGCCGGGCGCGACGCGCTGCGGGCGGCGGAGGCTGCCTACACGGAGCGGTTCGGACGGGTCATCGGCGAGACCTCCGATGCGCGCCGGCTGCTGAGCCTGCTGGACGAGGTCGCCGACGAGCTGCGGCGAGAGCGGGAAGCCCGCCAGGAGGCCGCGATCGCGGCGAAGGTGGCCCTGCCCTCGTGAGGCCGACGACCCCGCAACCAGCGTCGGCACGCTGGATCAGACGCCTCGCCCGCTACTGCTGGCACTACCGGGGGCGCGTCGTGCTCGCGTTCGGAGCCGCGGTCGTCGGCATGGCGATCAGCGCCTCGGTGCCGCTCATGCAGCGACAGATCATCGACGACGTCATCCTGACCCATCGCCAGCCGCTCGCCCCCTGGGCGCTCGGGCTCGTCCTCGCGGCAGCGTGCGTCTTCGGGCTCACGTACGTCCGTCGCTACTACGGCGGCCGGCTCTCGGTCGACGTCCAGTACGACCTGCGCACGGATCTGTTCCAGTCCCTCTCCCGTCTCGACGGGGCACGGCAGGACGATCTCGACACCGGCCAGGTGGTCGGCCGGGCGACGTCCGACCTGACGATGGTGCAGTCGCTGCTGCAGATGCTGCCCAACCTGAGCGGGAACTCAGTCCTGTTCGTGCTCTCGTTCGGCGTGATGCTCTACATGTCGCCGGTGTTGACGATCGTCGCGCTCGGCGTCGTGCCCGCGCTGTGGTTCCTCGCGATGCGGAGCCGCGCACGTCTCTTCCCTTCGAGCTGGTTCGCGCAGCAGCGGGCCGCCGAGGTCGCGGGCGCGGTCGAGGCGGCGACGACCGGCGTCCGCGTCGTCAAGGGCTTCGGCCAGGAGAAGCAGGAGCTCGACCGCCTTGACGGCATCAGCAGCCGGCTCTTCGGGGCGCGGGTGCGCACGATCCGCCTCAACAGCTTCTACGCGCCGGCGCTGCAGTCCGTGCCGCAGCTGGGCCAGGTGGGCGTGCTCGCGTTCGGCGGCTGGCTGGCGATCCAGGGCCACCTGACGCTCGGAACCTTCCTCGCCTTCTCGACCTACCTGGCGCAGATGTCGGCGCCGGTCCGGCTCCTGAGCATGCTCTTGACGACCGGCCAGCAGGCCCGCGCGAGCGTGATCCGTGTCCTCGACGTGATCGACGCGCGCCCGCTCATCAAGGAGCATGCCGACGCGAAGCCGCTGCAGCGTGGCGAGGGGCGGGTCGAGTTCGACGACGTCGAGTTCGGCTACGTCACGGACGAGCCCGTCCTGCGCGGACTGCGGCTCACCGTCGAGCCGGGGGAGACCCTGGCGCTCGTCGGCGGCTCGGGGTCGGGCAAGTCGACGATCAGCCAGCTCCTGCCCCGCTTCTACGACGTCGGCGGGGGCGCCGTGCGCATCGACGGCCAGGACGTGCGTGATCTCACGTTCGACTCGCTGCGCTCGGCGATCGGCATGGCGATGGAAGAGAGCTTCCTCTTCTCGGAGAGCGTCGGCGCCAACATCGCCTACGGCCGGCCCAACGCGACCCCCGAGCAGATCCAGGCGGCGGCCCGCGCTGCCGAGGCCGACGGGTTCATCCAGGAGCTCCCCGACGGCTACGACACCGTCGTCGGCGAGCAGGGCCTGACCTTGTCGGGTGGTCAGCGCCAGCGCGTCGCACTCGCCCGGGCGATGCTGACGCGTCCCGAGGTCCTGCTGCTCGACGACGCGACGTCCGCGGTCGACGCCCGCGTCGAGGCGGAGATCCACGACACCCTGCGGCGCGTCCTGCACGGCCGGACGACGATCCTGATGGCGCACCGCCGCTCGACGCTACAGCTCGCCGACCGCATCGCGGTGCTCGAGGGGGGCCGGGTCGCGGACCAGGGCACGCTCGACGAGCTGCTCGAGCGCTCGCCCCTCTTCCGCATGCTGCTCGCCGGCCCCGACGACGCCGAGCTCGCGGCTGCCGTGCACGCGGCATCGCCGACGCGGGACGGCGTCACCCCCGAGCTATGGGATCCCGCCCGCGTGCCGACCGGCGACAACGACCCGGTGCTCGCCGCCCGCGTACAGCGGATCGCGGTCGCGTCCGGCGGCGGCGGAATGATGGGCGGCCTCGCCTCGATGCCGCCCACCCCCGAATTGCTCGACGCCGTGGAGCGGCTCCCGGCGGCCGATGCCGAGCCGCACGTCGACCCCGCCTTCGCCCGCGCGTCGGACGATCATTTCCACCTCGGGCACCTGCTGTCGCGCTTCCGCGTCCCCTTCGGCATCGGGCTCGGCCTCGTCGCCCTGGACGCGCTCGCCGGTCTCGCGCTGCCGGTCCTGATCCGCAACGGCATCGACGACGGCGTCACCCAGGGCGCGGTCATCGCGGTGCTCGTGGCGGCGGCGATCGGGCTCGCGGTCGTGCTCGTCGACTGGGTGATCCAGATCGTCGAGACTCGGATCACGGGTCGCACCGGGGAGCGCTTCCTGTACACGCTCCGCGTCAAGACGTTCGCCCATCTGCAGCGGCTGGGCCTCGATTTCTACGAGCGTGAGATGGCGGGCCGGATCATGACGCGGATGACGACCGACGTCGACGCGCTGTCCTCGTTCCTGCAGACCGGCCTGGTGACCGCGCTCGTCAGCCTCCTCTCCTTCTTCGGGATCCTGATCGCGCTGCTCTTCCTGGACATCCACCTGATGATCGTCGTCGCCTGCATCCTGCCGGTGCTGATCGCGGCGACGCTGATCTTCCGCCAGAAGTCGTCGCGGGCCTACCGTCGCGCGCGAGAGCAGGTGAGCGCGGTCAACGCCGACCTGCAGGAGAACGTCGCCGGCATGCGGGTCACGCAGGCGTTCCGGCGCGAAGGGCACAACCACGCGCGGTTCTCCGGGCTCAGCGACGAGTACCGACGCACGCGGGTCCGTGCGCAACGCTACATCTCGATCTACTTTCCGTTCGTACAGTTCCTGAGCGACGTCGCGGCCGCCGGCATCCTGGTGTTCGCGGCGACGCAGTATCGCGCGGGCACGCTGTCCTCGGGGGCGCTGATCGCCTACCTGCTCTACATCGACCTGCTGTTCTCGCCGGTGCAGCAGCTGTCGCAGGTGTTCGACGGGTACCAGCAGGCGGCGGTCGGCCTGCGCCGGATCCGCCAGCTGCTCGGCACCCCGACCTCGATACCGCCGCCCGCCCATCCACAACCGCTCGAGCAGGTGGAGGGGCGCCTCGACTTCGACGACGTCGAGTTCCGCTACCCGCGTGCGCGGAGGCCGGCGCTGGCGGGGGCCGACCTGCACATCCCGGCCCGCCAGACGGTGGCGCTCGTCGGGGAGACCGGCGCCGGCAAGTCGACGCTGGTCAAGCTGATCGCGCGCTTCTACGACGTGACCTCGGGATCTCTGCGCATCGACGGGATCGACATCCGCGATCTCGACCTGACCGCCTACCGAAGTCATCTCGGCATCGTCCCGCAAGAGCCGTACCTGTTCCCCGGCAACGTTCGCGACCAGATCGCCTACGGCCGGCCCGACGCGTCGGACGCGGAGGTGGAGGCGGCGGCGCAGGCGGTCGGGGCGCACGACATGATCGCGACGCTGCCCGGCGGTTACCTGCATCCGATCGCGGAGCGCGGCCGTAACCTCTCGGCCGGCCAGCGCCAGCTCCTGGCCCTCGCCCGTGCCGAGCTCGTCGACCCGGCGATCCTGCTGCTCGACGAGGCGACGGCCGCGCTCGACCTGCGCAGTGAGGCGCTCGTGACCCAGGCGACAGAGCGGCTCGCGCACCGGCGGACGACGCTCGTCGTCGCCCACCGGCTGACGACGGCCGCCCGCGCCGACCGGATCATCTTCATGGAGCACGGCCGCATCGCCGAGGACGGGACGCACGACGAGCTGCTGCAGCTCGGCGGCGGCTACGCGCAGCTCTGGGCGACGTATATCGGCGAGGATGTGCGAGAGCTGGCCGGCTGACGCGCCGGCGCCCGCGGTCGCGAACCGGCGAGCGTCGCCGGCGGATCGGTGACAAAAAAAAGAGAGGCCACCCCGAAGGGCGGCCTCACCTGCCGACGTAACCTGCCTCGCGTCAGGAGGCGGCGGGCTGCGTCTCGCTCGTCTGCTCCGGCAGCGCGGCACTCGTCTCGCCGCTCTTGATCGCGACCTTGACCGGCTCGGGCGCCGCGACCTTCCGCACGCTCACCGTCAGCAGGCCGTTCTCGAGCGACGCTTCGACGCCGTCCGCGCTCGCGCCCTCCGGCAGCCGGAACTGCCGGCGCAGCCCGGTGCTGCGGCGCTCCCGCCAGACATAGCCGTTGCGGTCGGTCTGCGTCGACGCCGAGCCCTGCGCGGCGATCGTCAGCACGCCACGGTCGACCGTCACCTCGATGTTCTCCGGGCTGACCCCCGGCACCTCGGCGATCACCTCGAGATGGTCGCCGCCGTCGCGAACGTCGACGCGCGGGAAACCACCCCAGACGCTCCCGTCGAGCACGCTGCCGACGCGGCGATCGAAGGCGAAGATGTCCGCGAAGGGACGGAACGGAATCATGGCACTCATGGTTCTCACTGCTCCTCTTGGTTGAATTGGTATGCAGGGAGGAGAACCAGGCCGCGGCGGCGTTGCGAGAAGGAGACCGCCAACGGTGCTCCTCTCCGTCCTGGTGTCGCTCCCACGACGGAAAACATGCCCATCGCGGGGCTGTGCAAAACCCCCGAACCGGTGTTCGGGCTAGCGCGGAACGGCCCAGACCTTGTCGGCGGTGTGCAGCGCGATCGTCACCTCGTGATCACGCACTCGCAGCCGCACGCTCTCGCCGATCGGATCGTGCTCCAGCACCGTGATCGCCGCGCGCGGGACCAGTCCGCGCTCGCCGAGGTAGCCGAGTAGCACCGGCGCCTCCCGCTCGGCGACCTCGGAGACGCGCGAAACGACCGCCTCGGCTCCCTGTGGCAGCGTGGAGATGCGGACCTCGTCCGCCGCCAGGTCCGCATAGCCGGGGATCGGATTGCCGTGCGGGCAGGTCACCGGGCGGCCGATCCGCTCCCAGACCGCCCGTTCGACGACGTCCGAGACGGCATGCTCGAGGCGCGCCGCCTCCTCGTCGGCAGTCACCCAGTCGAGGCCGAGCGCGTCGGTCAGCCAGCGTTCCATGATGCGGTGGCGGCGCACGATCGCCTCCCCCCGCGACCGACCGCGGTCGGTCAGCTCGATCTCCTTGCGGTCGTTGATCGTGATCAGCCCGTCGCGCATCATCCGGCGCAGCCCGACGGTCACCGTCGGCCGGCTGACGCCCAACCAGTCGGCCAGGCGGGCGCCCCACGCGCGCTCGCCCTCGACCTCCATGTAGTAGATCGCCTCCAGGTAGCGGGAGACGACCTCCGACGGCTCTCCTTCGATGACGCCGGCAGCGATCGGGGCATCAGGCGTCATCGAGGGTGCGCATTCTCCTTTCGCTCCGCGACGCGGGTCAGACGGCGAGGCGCTCCAGGTCGTCGACATCGGCGTTGAGCGACCACTTCGGGTCACGCCACTTGAACAGCCGCTCCTGCATGTCGAAGATCGAATCCAGCACGACCTGCACCTGATCGCTGTCGCGATAGGCGCGGCCGACGTCGCTCGGCAGCCCGCTCAGCGTCTGCTTGATGTGGCGCCGCTGCGCCGAGCTCAAGCAGCGGAGGCCATCGCGGTTCATCTCCTCCAGGCGCCACAGGATGCGATCGGTCGTGCGCAGCATCGTATAGAACGCATACCGCCGTGCATTGTCGCGAGCGATCCCCGCCCGCATGTCCTCGATCGTCACGCTCGTCCGGTCGATCATCCACCACCTACCTTACTCAAGTGCCCCACAGCGACCCACCACCCGACCCTCCCACGGCAACGTTTCTCGACCTCCTCGAGGCGACGCTTCGAGGAGTCGACGGGTGGGGGACGTTCCGACGCGGCGCGCGCCACGCCGCTGTCAACGTTATTTTGTTCCATTGCGCGGGCCGGTGGCGGATTCCGTTCGTCGTCCGGCGCCCCGACCTGCGCAGCCACCCGGGCCAGGTGGGGCTTCCGGGCGGCCGGGTGGAGGCTGACGAGAGCGGGTTGGACGCCGCGCTGCGGGAGACGGAAGAGGAGGTGGGAGTGCCGCGCGCGGCGCTCCGGCCGCTCGGCGCCGCTCCGCCGGTCTACGCCGCGGTGACGAACTTCGCGGTCGCGACCTTCGTCACCTACCTGCCGGACCCGCCGCCTTCGTTCACCTGGGACCCGGGCGAGCTCGTCGGAGTCGTCAGCGTCGCGTTGGAGGAACTGCTCGATCCCGACGCCTGGCAGCTGCGGGGTCCCCACCATGGCCGCCAGCTGGCGACGCAGGACGTCGTCATCTGGGGCCTGACCGAACGCATCCTGGCCCGCGTGCTGCCGTTCCTGCGCCGGGCGCGGAACGCCACTCGGTCGGCAACGCCCTGAGCCGCCGCGCCCGGCCGGTGCGCTCAGCTCCGGGCGAGCGCCCGCAGATCGGTCGCCGGGTCGGTCAGCTGGGCGACCGTGACGTCCAGGCGGCGCTCCAGGATCCGCCGCACCTGCGTGATCGTGCGGCCGTCGTTCCAGCCCAGCACGCCGACGATTCGGCCCGCCGCGAGCTGGAAGGCCGTGAACGGGGGCTCCGCCAGGTCGCCGCGCACCGCCAGGTCGTCCCAGGGCAGGCCGGCCCCCAGGTATTGCAGCTGCTGATCGTACTGATCGGTCCAGAACCAGGGCAGCTGGTCGAAGGGCTCGGCGGCCTCGGGGCCGGCGAGCGCCCGCCCCACGGCGCGCCCGTGCCGCTGCGCCGTCTGGAAGTGCTCGACCCGGATCCGTGCGCCCAGCAGCGCGTTTGGAAATCGCGCGCAGTCGCCGGCGGCGAAGACGTCGGGCGCGGACGTCCGACCCACCTCGTCGACGAGGATGCCGCCGTCGCAGTCGATGCCGGCCGCCGCGGCGAGCTCCTGGTTCGGCGTGCTGCCCACCGCGACGACCAGATCCGCGGCCGGGGCCGGCAGCTCGGTCACGCCGGTCCGCAGGTCGACGCCGTGCTCCCGGTGCAGCGCCGCGACGAGGCCGCCCAGCTGGTCGCCGAGCACGCGGAGCAGCGGCTGCGACTGTGCCTCCCGGACGCTCACGTCCCGACCGCGCGCCCGGCCCGCAGCGGCGACCTCGCAGCCGATGAACCCGGCCCCAACGATCCGCAGCGGCCCGGTCCCACCCAGGATCTCGCGCAGCCGGTCGGCGTCCGGCCGCTGCCGGAGCAGCAGCGCGGATTCGTAACCGGGCAGCGTCCGCGACCGCCCCCCGAGCGCGAGCAGCGCCCGCAGGTACTCGACGCGTTCGCCGCCCTCCAGCGTCACCTCGTGCGCTTCGGGGTCGATCGCGACGACCGGGGTCCCCAGCCGCAGCGTCGCGTCGGGGGCCGGCAGCGCGATCTTCTCCGCCGGCAGGTCCTCGGTCAGGTATCGCTTGGAGAGGTAGGTCCGGTCGTAGGGCGGGTCCGGCTCGGCACCGAGCAGCAGGATCTCCTCGTCCCACCCCGCCTGCCGCGCCCCGAGCACGGCCCCGTGCGCGGCCGGCCCCCCGCCGACGACGACGAGCGGCGCCGTCACCGGCGGTGCAGCTGGAGGAGGGAGACGAGCAGCAGCCCCCCGACGACGACGGCCGCGAAGGCGTAGGCGAGGATCGCGTAGCTC
>JBAPVZ010000809.1:0-2893 GCA_049283435.1 Candidatus Dormiibacterota bacterium | reverse complement strand
TTCGAGTTCTATGCCGATACCGCAAAGGCGTTCCACGGCGAGATCATCCCCGCGCCGACCCGCGACACCCTCGTGCTCGCGATCCGCGATCCCTACGGGGTGACCGGCCACATCGTGCCCTGGAATTACCCGATGCAGATCTCGACTCGCACCGCCGCGCCGGCGTTGATGACCGGCAACTCCTGCGTGTTGAAGCCGGCCGAGGAGGCGCCGCTGACCGCGATCCGGTTCGGTGAGCTGGCCCTGGAGGCGGGCCTGCCGCCGGGCGCCCTGAACGTCGTGCCCGGGCTCGGCGAGGAGGCCGGCGCCGCGCTTGCCGCCCATCCCGGCATCGACCACCTCGCGTTCACCGGCTCTCCTGAGGTGGGGACGCTCGTCAGCCGGGCGGCGGCCGACAACCACGTGCCGGTCACGCTCGAGCTCGGCGGCAAGTCGCCGAATCTGCTCTTCGCGGACGCCGACCTGGAGACGGCGCTGCCGGTGATCGTCAACTCGATCATCCAGAACGGCGGGCAGACGTGCTCGGCCGGCTCGCGGCTGCTCGTCGAGCAGTCGGTGCAGGACCGCGTGCTCGATGCGCTGCGCGTCCGCTTCGAGGCGATCACGATCGGGCCCGGCCCCGACGACAAGCAGCTCGGCCCGCTGATCTCACAGAAGCAGCTGGAGCGCGTCAAGGGCTACGTCGAGCGGGGCCGATCGGAGGGCCGGGTCGTCTACGGCGGCGAGGCGCCCGACCTCGGCGGCGGCTACTTCTTCCAGCCGACACTGCTCGACCACGTGAGCCCGGACGCGGTCGTCGCGCAGGAGGAGATCTTCGGCCCGGTGCTCACGGTGCTCCCGTTCGCGGACCCCGCCGAGGCGGCGAGGATCGCGAACGGCACCGACTTCGGGCTCGTGGCCGCCGTCTGGACGCAGGACTACAACAAGGCGATGTGGCTCGCGAACGAGGTGCGGGCGGGGCAGGTGTTCGTCAACACCTACGGCGCCGGCGGCGGGATCGAGCTGCCGTTCGGCGGCTACAAGCATTCCGGCCACGGCCGGGAGAAGGGCTTCGAGGCGCTCGCCGGATACACGCACACGAAGATGGTCGCGCTGAAGTTCGAGGCCCGCGGGTGAGCCGCGAGGCGATGATCGTCTGCCCGCAGCCGGTCGCCGGCGAGGTCGGGCGGGACGTGCTGCGGCGGGGTGGCAACGCGGTCGATGCGGCCGTCGCGACCGCGTTCGTGCAGGGCGTCATCGACCCGCACATGTGCGGCATCGGCGGGTCCGGGGTGCTACTGCACTACTCGGCGGCGGAGCGCCGCGTCGACGTGCTCGACTTCTACGCGCGGGCCGGCGGCGCGGTGCGGCCCGACCAGTGGGAGCATCTCTTCGTTCGCGAGGCGGCTGACCGCTACGGGTACGTGCTGGAGGGGTCGGTGAACGACGTCGGCTACCAGGCGGTAGGCGTGCCCGGCACCGTCGCCGGGCTCGACGAGGCGCTGCGCCGCTGGGGCACGATCTCCTGGGACCAGGCGATCGGCCCCGCGATCCCGATCGCGGGCGACGGCTTCCAGGTCTCCGGCAACACGTGGAACGCGTGGAATGCGACCGACGGACCTGACGACGTCCCGACCCGGAAGCGGATCGCCTGGACCGAGGAGTCGCGTCGCATCTACACCCGGGACGGTCAGCCGTACGGGCTCGGTGAGGTGCTGCGCAACGAGGACTACGCGCGCACGCTAGAGCGGCTCGCGCGGGAGGGGGCGCGCGACTTCTACGAGGGCGAGATCGCCGCCGCGATCGCCGACGACTTCGGGCGCAACGGCGGTTTCGTCAGCCGCGAGGATCTGGCCGGCTATCACCCGCGCCTCTCGGAGCCGGTGCGCGGGTCCTACCGCGGACTCGAGGTCGTCGCCGCCGGGCCGCCGGCCGGCGGGATGACGCTGCTCCAGCTGCTGAACTACCTGGAGGGGTTCGACCTCGCCGCCATGGGGTGGCCGTCGGCCGAGGCCGCGATCACGCGCGTGCGGGCGATGGGCTTCGCGTTCGCCGATCGGGAGGAGTACCTCGCCGACCCCGAGTTCGTCGAGGTGCCGGTCGAGCGACTGACCGAGAAGCAGTACGCGGCGGCGGCGCGCCAGGCGCACGACTCGCCGACGACGACGCAGGTCACGGTCGTCGACCGCAATGGCGACGCGGTGTCGATGACGCACACCCTCGGCTCGTCCAGCGGGGTCGTCACGCCGGGCCTCGGCTTCACCTACAACAACTACATGAACTGCTTCGACCCCCGACCGGGCCGCGCCAACTCACTGGCGCCGAAGAAGACGCGGATCACGATGATCACGCCGGCCTTCTGCTTCCACGGCGGCCGCCTGAAGTACGCGATCGGGGCGCCGGGCGGCACGCGCATCGTCGGCGGGGTGCTGCAGACGCTGCTCAACCTCGTCGACCACGGGATGGGCCCGGAGGCGGCGGTCGCGGCGCCGCGGGTCGACTTCCAGGGCGAGACGGTCGCGGCCGAGCAGCGCGTCACCAGCGACATCCTGGCGGCGATCGGCGAGGCCGGGTACGACGTCAAGCGGCGCCCGCTCTCCTACGACGCGTACTTCTCGCGCGTGCAGCTCGTCGAGGTGGGGGAGGACGGATCGCTCGAGGGCGCGTCGGATCCGCGCAAGGACGGCGGGATCGCGCTCCGGGCCTGAGTCGGGTCCGGTGCGGAGGCGGTGGAGTATCGCGGTAGCCGGCCCGGGGACTCGGTCAACGAGCTCGGGCTCCCGCGCCGAGGGCGTGCACCAGTGCCCGCTCCCGGCCGGCGTGGCGGATCACGGCGCGGCGCGAAGCGTCGTGAGCGCCGGACCCACCTCGGCGTCGAAGTCGTCCCAGCCGCACTCGATCGAGACGTCCCCGC
>JBAPVZ010000808.1:0-2930 GCA_049283435.1 Candidatus Dormiibacterota bacterium | reverse complement strand
CGATGCGATCGAGGCCGAGGCGGCGACGGCGCCCCCGGCACCGGCCGCGGCGCCCGACGGGATGACCCCGCGCGAGCTGGAGGTGTTGCGGCTGATCGCGCAGGGACTCTCGAATCAGCAGATCGCGAGCGGGCTGTTCGTGTCCGAGGCGACGGTCAAGACGCACATCAACAACCTGTTCAGCAAGACCGGCGTGCGGGACCGTGCCCAGGCGGTCGCGTACGCATACGAGCGCGGACTCGTCGACCGCGACGGCTGATCCGGCGAGCGGTCAGGGTGCCTGGCCCGCAAACCGGAGGTCGACTTCGGCACGCTGGAGGGCGTGGCCGCCCGACTTGCCCGCCGCCGTCTGCCCCGCCTCGACCCGCGCCTGACGATCAGCGTCGTCTACGTGTGCTCGATGTTCATGAGCACGCTCGACTCCACGATCGTGAACGTCGCGCTGCCGACGCTCGGCCGTGCGTTCGGGGAACCGGTGTCCGCCATCGGCATCGTCGTCGTCGCCTACCTCGTCTCGCTCGCGATCTCCATCCCGGCGTCGGGTTGGATGGGCGACCGCTTCGGCGGCGCGCGCGTGCTGCTGAGCGCGCTCGCCGTGTTCACCGTCGCCTCGGCCGCCTGCGGGCTTGCGCAGACGCTGCCCGAGCTGGTCGTCTTCCGAGTCGTGCAGGGCCTCGCCGGCGGCATGATGACCCCGGTCGGGATGGCGATGCTCTACCGCGTCTACCCGCCCCACGAGCGCATCGTCGTCGCGCGCCGGCTGATGTTCGCGACGATCCTCGCCCCGGCGACCGGGCCCGTGCTCGGTGGGGTGCTGCTGTCGCTGCTCTCCTGGCGTTTCGTCTTCCTCGTCAACGTTCCCGTCGGCCTGGCGGCGCTCCTCTTCGGCCTGCTGTTCGTGCGCGATCGCCCGCAATCCGCGCCGGGCGCGTTCGACGTGCCCGGCATCCTGCTCGCCGGCATCGGGTTCGGGGGCGTCATGTTCGCGTTGAGCGAGGGTCCGAGCGTCGGGTGGTCGAACCCGGCGATCGCGATCGCGGCCGGGCTCGGCATCGTGCTGCTCGCGGTCCTCGTCGCGGTCGAGCTCCGCACGGCGGAGCCGCTCCTGAACCTGCGGCTGCTCCAGAACCGCCTCTTCCGGACCGTCAACACGGCCGCGCTGCTGTCCTCGACGGCCTTCCTGGGCGTGCTCTATCTGTTCACGCTCTACGTCCAGGACGGCCTCGGTGCGTCACCGCTCGTCGCCGGTCTGACGACGTTTCCCGAGGCGCTCGGTGTCGTCGTCTCGGCTCAGATCGTGTCGCGCATCTACCCGTGGGTCGGTCCGCGCCGCATGCTGTCGTTCGGGCTCCTCCTGGTCAGCATCTGGATCGGCGCCATGGCGCTGACCGGGCCGGGCACGAATCTCTGGGTGCTGCGTGGCCTCATGCTGCTGCTCGGCGCCTCGATCGCGAACGTCTTCGTTCCCTCGCAGGCGGCCGCGTTCGCGACGATCACGAGGGAGGACACGGGCCGCGCGTCGACGCTCTTCAACTCGCAACGGCAGATCGGGGCGGCCCTCGGCGTCGCCGTGCTGGGCACGACGCTCGGCATCCTGGGCCCGACCGAGCCGAACGGGCACAGCGTCTCCCCCCACCTGCTCGCCTACCATGTCGCGTTCGTCGTCGCCGCCTCGATCGCGTTGCTCGGTGCCGTCCTCGCGCAGCTGATCCCGGACCAGGATGCCGCCCCGACGCTCCGGCGCCGGGCCGCCGAGGCGAGCGAGGCGGAAGGCTGAGCGAAGCGCGTGACAACTGGCACTCGACGATCAGGCCATCCCAGGGTGACGGAAATCGACCGGCGTATGCGAACCTGAAACGCTGATGGACGACGCGCTCTCGGGCGGCATCGACGGCCTCGCGCTGCGAGCTCCGAAACACCAGGTCAGCAGCCGGGCCGTGTGGTACTGGACCGTTCGTGCAGCGCCGAGCTGGGTCGTGCTCCTCGCGGCGGAGGTCGGACTCTACCTGATCGTGCGCGCCCAGCTCACCTGGTTTGTCGCCGGCTTCGCCGTCACCGTCCTCATCGCCGTTGCGCATCTGCTCGTCATGCCGCGCTGGCGGTACGCCGTCCATCGCTGGGAGGCGACGCCGGACGCGGTCTACACGCAGACCGGCTGGTTCGACCAGGAACGCCGGATCGCGCCCGCCTCGCGCGTGCAGACGGTGGACAGCGAGCGCGGGCCGATCGAGCGCTTCTTCGGGCTCTCCAACGTCACCGTGACGACCGCGTCGGCCGCCGGCCCGATCCGGATTCACGGCCTCGACCACGCGCTCGCGCAGCAGCTCGTCAACGACCTGACGACGAGCGCGAGCCACGCCCAAGGCGACGCGACGTGAGCACGATCACGCCGACGCCGCCGACGCCGCCGGTGCCGCCGACGACGGCGGTCGCGGCCGAGGTCCCCTGGCGGCGGCTCAACACCCGGATGCTGATCGTGCATCCGATCCAGGAACTGATCCGCTTCATACCCGGCATCGCGGCGCTCTTCTTCGCCGGCAACACGACGAGCGGGCACGGCGAGCTGTGGGGCCTCTTCGGCGCCGTGCTCACCGTCTGTCTGGGCCTCGTGCGCTGGTTCACGACGACCTATCGGGTGACCTCGGATCAGGTACAGCTGCGGCGGGGCCTGCTCCAGCGCCGCCTGCTCACGGCCCCGCTGGACCGGGTGCGCACCGTCGACGTGACCGCGAACGCGCTGCACCGCGTGCTCGGCCTGGCCCGGGTCTCGGTCGGCACCGGGCAGTCGGACCGCAAGGAGCAGGCGCTGCGGCTCGACGCGCTCAGCGCCGCCGAGGCGGAGCAGCTCGCCGGGGAGCTCCTGCATCGCCGGTCGATGACGCCGGTGCCGATGGCGGGCGAGGCAGCAGCCGCACCGCCCTCCCCAGCGG
>JBAPVZ010000807.1:0-4606 GCA_049283435.1 Candidatus Dormiibacterota bacterium | reverse complement strand
TGCAGCGGGCGGCGACCGGCGCCGAGGGCCTGCGCTTGGCCCGTGAGATCCACCCAGACCTGGTCATCCTCGACCTCGGGCTCCCCGACCTCCACGGCAGCCTGGTGCTCACCGCACTGCGCGCCCAACCCGAAACGCACGACTGTCCGGTGATCGCCACCTCCATCATCGATCCCGATCAGTTCCCCGACGGCTTCGACGACCTGCTCCCGAAGCCCTTCTCACGTGCCATGCTGCATCGCGTGCTGCGGACCCACCTCTCTTCCTGCCGACCGCCGAGCTCGTGAGCGCGCCCTCTTCCGAACCCCCCAGCGCGGCGCCCGGGGGCAGCAGCCCCTTCTCGTTCACGCGGCGTATGCGCCGGGCCACCGCCGGGCTCGTCGTGCTGGTTCTGGTCGCGCTGGGGGCCGGCCTGGGCGGAGGCCTCATTCTGACCACGAAGGCGAGCCAGGTGCAGATCCGGCTGGACCCCTTGGCGGTGGCCAACGACAACTCGCTGGAGGACCTGACCAGCGCCCAATCGGGACTGCGGGGGTATGTGCTGACCGGCCGGCCGGAGCTCCGCCAGGACTACCACGCCGGGGTCGCCGCCTTCGCTCGCGACAGCGCCTCGCAGGCCCAGCTGGCCGGCTTCGATCCCCGCCTCGCGAACCTTAGCGCCCGCGCCCACCAGGCGGGTCTTCGCTGGATCGACTACACCGCCGGCCAGGCCGCCGGTCCGGCCGGCCCCGGCGCCTCGATCCCCCAGAGCACCGAGGGGACGCAACTGTTCGCCGCCTACCGCGCTGCCTACACCGCAGTGGGCCAGGCCGTGGCCGCCGAAATCTCGCGCGACGTCGGCCAGGCGCGCCTGGTCGAGGGCCTGTGCCTCGGCGGGATGACGCTGGCGTCGCTCATCGCGGTGGCGAGCGGCGTGATCGTCTTCGTTCGGGTGGACCGGTCGCTGACACGGCCGGTCGATCGCAACCGCGAAGTGCTGGCGCGGCTGGCGCGCGGCGACCGGTCGGCGCGTGCCGAGGTCCGAGGTCCGACCGAGTTGCGCGAACTGGCGAGCTCGGTCAACACCCTCGCCGACGAGAACGAGCGCCTCAACCGGGCCACCGAGGAGCGGATCCGCCTGCGCCAGCTCAGCCTGCGGTTGTCTCGGCAGGTCCACCGAGATCTCGACCCGGGGGCGGTGATGGCGGAGGCGGTGGCCGGGATCGGGACCGGCCTCGAGGCCCAACGGGTGGTGATCCGGCTCACGACCGCGAGGAGTGGATGGGCGGGTCCCCGCATGGCCGAGTGGGCGGAGACGGGGCTGTCCGAGCTGGGCGCAACTCGTGTGGACGAGCTTCGAATTCCCGACGAGTTGTTCGAGCTGATCCGGCGAGTCGCCATCTCCCAGGACCGGACCGCGATTCCCGACGTTCGCGACGACGCGACCTTGCAGGCACCCGCCACCCAGCAATACCTGGCCGCCAACTCCATCGCGTCGCTCCTCGTGCAGGTGGTGCTGGTCGAGGGGGAGACCCTGGGGGCATTGCTCATCGCCACCGCCCGTCCCCGTGCCTGGAGCCACGACGAGGAGACCCTGGTTGCCTCCGTCGCGGACGAGCTGGGCCGGGCGCTGGCGCACGCCCGGCTGTACGCGGCCCAGGAGAACCTGGTCAGCCAGCTGCAGGAACTCGACAAGGCCCGGAACGTCTTCTTCTCCACCGTCTCCCACGAGTTGCGGACGCCGCTCACCAGCGTCATCGGCTACCTGGAGCTTCTGGAGGACGACGGAACCGAGTCGTTCACCGAGCAGCAGCGGGAGATGCTGGCGACCATCGAGCGCAACACCGAGCGTCTCCGGGCGCTGATCGAGGATCTGCTCACGCTCTCTCGCGTCGAGGCCGGCACCTTCCACTCCGCGGACGTCCCGGTGTCGCTCGGGGACACGGCGAGGGAGGTCCGAGTGGCGCTGCTCCCGGTGGCGCGCAACGGCCAGGTCGACCTCGTCGGCGAGGAGGCCCAGGAGGTCTGGGTGCGTGGCGACCCCGAGCAGCTGGAGCGGGTGCTGCTCAACCTGGCCGGCAACGCCGTCAAATTCACCGAACCCGGCGGCGAGGTGCGGGTCGCGGCCCGAAAAGAGAACGGGGAGGCGCTTCTGATCGTCGCCGACACGGGCATCGGCATCCCGGTGGCGGAGCAGGCCACGGTCTTCGATCAATTTTCGCGCGGGTCCAACGCCCGCCAGGCGACGATCCCCGGCACCGGGCTCGGACTCTCCATCGTTCGCGCCATCGTCGAGCACCACCAGGGCAGCATCTCGCTCGAGTCGGAGCAGGGGCGCGGCACGACGGTGACCGTCCGGCTGCCGCTGCTGGACGCGAGCGCCTCGCAGCAGGCTCAGCCCGGGAGGAGGCGGTAGCCGATGCCCCGGATCGCCTGGATCCAGGCGTCGCCGTCGGGCCGCAGACCAAGCTTGCGCCGGAGGTTGCCGACGTGGACCTCCAGGGCATGCGTATCGCCGACCCAATCGGTCTCCCACACGGCCCGGAAGAGGGAATCCCGCTCCCAGACCCGACGGGGGTTGGCGGCGAGCGTGGCCAGGAGATCGAACTCGATCTTGGTCAGCCGGACCGGCTGACCGCCGGAGCGCACGTCCCTCGCATCGGGGTCGACCACCAGGTCGTCCACCTCCAGGACCTTGCCGGCACCGGACGCCTGCTGCCCGACGTTCGGCGAGCGGGGGCGGCGGAACAGCACCGCGACGCGGGCCCGCAGCTCCCGGGGTGAGAACGGTTTCACCAGGTAGTCGTCGGCCCCGGTTTCCAGCCCGAGGAGGCGGTCCGATTCCTGCCCCCGCGCGCTGACGATGATGAGGTAGGCGTCGCTGAACTGCCGCAGCTGCCGGCAGACGTCGATACCGTCCAGATCGGGCAGGCCCAGGTCCAGGATCACCAGCTCCGGTTCCACGCGCCGCGCCTGCGCCAGGCCGGACTGACCTGCCGCTACGGCGGTGACGTCGAAACCGGTGTTCCCGAGGAGGGTCTCGAGGAGCCCGCGGATGTCCGGATCATCCTCGATGACCAGAGCCCGCCGTGCAGCCTCGGGCACTGCGGAGGTGCCCATCAGCACACAGTATGCGAGGGAGAGCGCACGTCTGTGCCACGGTGTCCCAAACCGCCTTCGCCGTCTGCGGATGCAGAGATCTCCATTCGGCCGGCAAGCGTAGCGAAGTGCGCGTGGCTGTTCCCTCTTCAGGAGCGCTCGGCCCGTCTACACGACTGAATGAGTGGCCACTTGCCACGGGGCTTGCCGAACGTGGGACACACGCTATCGTCGGCGGCCGCGTTGAGGCCCTGACTCCTAAACGTAACGCTCGCCTGCAAGCAGGACGGCGACCCCAACGTCACCAACTACGAGATCACCGATGCCGACATGGAGGCCGCCCGGCAGCGCTGCGATAAGCACCGGCTTGACCACCGGGACTCGACTTGCGCACGGTGCGGAGATCGCCGAATTCGCCGAGCTGCGGCGACCTCAGTGCGGGTCCGGCATCGGCGCCCGCAGGAACGGGAGCACGGCGGCCGCGAGCGCGGGGTCCGAGCCGATCTGGTAGTACGTCAGGCCGGGCAGGACGGCGAGCCGGGCGACGGATCGCCCGGTGCCGTCCAGGCCGGCGTCCCGGTGGCCACCACCCAGCAGACCGAAGAACTCTATGATGTGCGCCGGCCGCACCGCGTCCGCATCGGCAAAGACGAGCATCGTCGGCGCTTGGAGGGCCTCGACCTGCGCGGACCAGTCGTACTCCCTCCGCTGTAGGTCGCCGATCTTCGCGAACAGCCTCCCCCAGTCGACATCGGGGTAGAGCTGGGCGAGCGGTGATTGCCGCATTGGCTCCGCGGCCGCGGCATCCATGTGATCGAACTGGGCCCGCACCTCCGGGTGCCAGCCGTCTCGCCGGCAGGGGGCAGCGACGACCATCAGCCTGCGCACCGACTGGGCATGCCGGAACGCCATCTGCAATGCCACGCCGGCGCCGAGTGACAGGCCAATGACGTCGGCGCGCGCGATGTCGAGGTGCCAGAGCAGGGCCGCCACGTCATCGGCCATCGCCTCGTAGCTCAGTGGCCGATCGATGTCGGCGGTGCGGCCGTGACCCTGCAGCTCCACCGCGATCACCTGGCGGTCTCTGGAGAGCTCCTGCAGGTTGGGCCCGAACATGACGATGCCGGCCACACCCCCGTGCAGCAGGACGAGCGGCTCCCCGGTGCCGCGAACCTCGTAGTAGAGCTGGAGATGGTTGACGGGCGCGAACCCGGTCTGGACGGAGTCGGTCGACGTCATGTTGCCTTCTCCCTGAATGAATCGCGACTGGGCGAGCCTGTGACGTACCCGTCGACCGAGACCGAGATGTCGCAGATCACCAGTGTCATGGGTAGCCTCCTCCCCTCCTCGACCTTCCGGGGCCTTGCGTTTGTCATCAGAGCGTCGAATGCGCAGGGTGGTTTTCGACATGACCTGGTTGGCTGACGGGGAGGGTGTCCCGCATCGAGGCGGGGCGCACCTTGTCGAACGCCCGGTGGAGCATGGCCTCCGCCGAGGAGCTTCGCGGGCTGTCGAACGCCCGAGTAGC
>JBAPVZ010000806.1:0-4911 GCA_049283435.1 Candidatus Dormiibacterota bacterium | reverse complement strand
CCGGGCAAGAGTCCGATTCCGCTTCATTCGAGCAGCAGCACTCTGCGGCACCGAGCGGATGAGCGAGCCAACCGACCTTGGCGCGTGGGAAAGTGGTGGATATGTTCGAGGACCTCGAGGATCGGCTGCGTTCCGTGCCGGAGCGGGTCGAGGGCCGGGCGCCGAACGCCGCTCCAAGGCCGGACGGCGGACGGGTCATCCGCGAGGTCATGGATCCCGCATTCCTGCGGGCGCGGCTCCGGGGCCTCCAGCGTCCGGCCACGAGGCACCAAAAGCTGGCGGCCCGAGCGTACGAAGAAGCCGAGGCCGAACTTGCAGAAGCGGCCACGGGCGCCAACCGCTCGGTGCCGTTCATGCCGCGGACGCCGACCAACAGCATCCTGCAATCTCTCCTCACCTCCTGCATCGAGGCACGGGCTGGAGAGCTGCTCCGGGATCTGCCTTCGGGGCTCAACCGTCTCGCCCATGCGATCCTCTCCGATGCTGAGGTATTCCGTCAATACGGACCCTGCGACCCGGGCTGGATCTTGACCGGAATCGCCGAAGGGCTGGCGCGGATCGACAGCAAGCCACCGTTCCCCGACGAGCCGGCACCGCCAGTCCGGCTGGCCGACGACGCGCGCGTCGTCGTCGTCGGGGACTGGGGAACCGGCTTACCCGGCGCCGTGTCGGTTGCGCAACAGATTCGAAAGTGGTTGGCGGACGCGGGCGACCGTCAGCAGCACGTGATTCACCTGGGCGACGTCTACTACTGCGGCTGGCGCGAGGAGTACCAGACGCGATTCCTCCCCCACTGGCCGGTGGATCCCGACAACCGCGGCGCCCTATCCTGGGCTCTCGCCGGGAACCACGACATGTACTCCGGCGGGCACGGGTACTTCGGGTTCCTCTTGCACGATCCGCGCTTCAGAGGTCACTGGCGGGGCGATCCCGCCACGCAGCCGCCGTCAAGCCACTTCAGCATCGAGAACGAGCACTGGCAAGTGGTCGCCCTCGACAGTAGCTACCGGGACCACGACCTCATGGGGTCGCAGGAGCAGTGGCTGTCGGAAAAGCTGAGCAGTGGCCGGAAGACCATGCTCCTGACTCACCATCAGCCTTTCACCGCCTACGCGGGGGATGTGCCGCAGGCGATGAGCGAGAAGGTCCAGCGCGCCCTTCCCGCGGGCCGCACGCTTGATGCGTGGCTCTGGGGCCATGAGCACCGATGCTCCATCTATGGTGACCACCCGAAGCCGTATCTGAAGTTCGGCTCGTGCATCGGCAACGGCGGAGTCCCGCTCCTGATGCCGGACCCACCGCTTGCACCCCTGCCGGAGAGCCCGGCCCACGCTCCATTGATGTGGGCCTACGACGGAGCCGAGGAGGTCGACGGTAACGAGTGGCTCGGTTTTGGGTTCGCGGTGCTCGACTTCGACGGACCGCGGGTGACGATCAGATATCTCGACGAGAAGAACACCGAGGTGCACGGCGCAACCCTCGACTGATTCGAGGGGCATCGAGGCCGCATCGGGTCGTCGACCGGCAGTTCACCAGACTGGAGACCTTGGTTGAGGATTCGCCGTCACCGAACGGGAGAATCGTGATGGCGGGCGGCGATGGGATCGAAACGCCGACGCCCAGCCTGGGTCAGAGCGCGCATCATCCAGCTCGTTGCTGACTCGTGTAGATGCTGGAGGCCATCGCCCCCAGGGCACTGTTCGCATCGAGCGCGGTCTGGATCGATTTCATCGGCACGTTGTTGACACACATGGCAAAGGCGAGCTGACCACCGTGGGGGGCATCGATGTAACCGGCGAGGTTCTTCGTCTGTAGCGTCAGTTCGCCGTTCGAGCCCTGGGTAACCCCGGTTCCTGTCTTCGCGTGCGCGTGGCCTACCGCGGGATCTGTGGCCGGGACCACCCCGACCAGCGATCCGTCCACACCCAGGATGGGGGTAGAGTTGAAGAAGACCTTGAAGTACGACTGCTTGGACAGAAATCGCAGGAAGGTCACGAGGGCGAGCGGCGATGACTTGTCAGCGAGTCCCTGACCGTCGACCAGGCTCACCTGAGACGGGTCCGCACCGGCATCCCGGACATAGTTCTCGATGATCTGCATACCGGCCTTGAAGGTGTGCTGACCCTTCCGGGCGGCCAGTACCGGCGGGACGAGATTGGCACCCAGATTGTGACTCACCTTGTTGATCAGCTTGGCGTACTCCGAGTACGCTGGTGACACGAACTCACCCAACTGCGGGAGCTTGGCGACGGCGGCGGAGGACGGCAGTCTCGCCGAGGGATTCCCGCTCACCGCGGGCGCCTCCACTGTCACTCCTGATCGCTGCAGGGCCTCGATCAGCAACGTCCGCGCGAAGGCCGCCGGGTCAGGCACCTGGAAGGTTTGGATGAACGGCACCTTGGCGTCTGCAGGCACGGTTCCCTGAAGCTGGATCCGACCCGGTGCCGGCGAGGTGATCTCGACTTGCGGAGCCGCGCCGGCGGCGCCGGTCATGACCTGCGAGGTGACTTGAAAGCTGGCTGTCTTGGGGCGCCAGTCGACCGCGACCGGAGTACCGGGCGCGCCGGGCGTGATCAACAGGTCGATGAGGTTGTCATTGACGACGATCGGGGTGATCGGAATGCCTCCGACTTTCACCGGATCCCAGAGCCGATCGTCGACGATGACCTCGCCCTGCACTCGTTTGACGCCGGCTGTCGCAACCTGCTTGGCGAGCTGGTCCATGGCGGCCAGCGGATCCTCAGGCGTCAGCGTGGCCTCCCCGGGTATGGCGTTGGCGTCGTAGTGGTCGAAATCGGGAATGTCGAGGGTCCCATCCGGCTTGGCACGGCCGCCGAAGACCAGATCTCCTCGACCGACCAGGATCAGATCTCCGACCAGGTCTCCGGACGCCGATGGCCGCGTGGTGGCCACGACAGGGGTATGGAAGCGGTAGTCGGGACCGAGCATGCTGAGGGCGGCACCGACGGTGAAGATCTTGGCGTTCGATCCGGTCCAGAAAGGCGTGGTCTTCGACATCTCGTCGATGACCTTGCCGGAACGCAGGTCGACCACCAGCACCCCCCAGTGCCCTCCCCTCCATTCCGGGGCGTCCATGACCTTGCGCAGGCCGGGGCTGAGCACCACCTGGCTCGACGATGGTTGCGAACCGGTACCGCACGCGGTGAGGAGTCCGCCGGTCGCGGTGGCTCCGACGACAGCGCTGCCGAGCATCAAGAACTTCCGCCGACTGATCATCGAGACGCCTCCTCTCACAGGCCTGATGGTGCTGGTGAACAGAGAGCAACCAGCTGCGTGAGCGTCGAGTGGATGACGACCCCACGGACCCTCGGGTCGCGACCGGGGCCCGACGTGGATGGTGGACTCGAGTCCTCCACACCCGCATGCAGGTTCACGAGGCACCGCCTGCCGTTTCGGTGCACGACTCGCGATCCAAGTCCGGCGGTTCGTCGGCGATGAGCTGCTCGATCGCCCCGAAAAGGCTCAGCCGTCCTGAGATGCGCGCCGGTTCACCGTTGCCGCTGATGACATGTCCGGTCACCGAATCGCCGTCCACCTCCAGCTCGAGGCGGAGATGCACGGTGCGCGAAGTCATGCGCCCATCGTCGGGCAAGAGGACCGCCGGCACATCGGGGAACCCCCAGGCCGGGACCCTAGACTTTCAGCGCTCAGACCCTGGGAATCGGTGAGAGTGCAGCGCCCAGGTCGCTGCGAGAGCGGATGTCGAGCTTGCCATACGCGCTCGAGAGGTGGAGCTCCACCGTCTTCGGGGTGATGAACAGCGACTGCGCGATGTCACGATTGCTGTGACCGGTGGCGGCAAGATCGGCGACTCGGCGCTCGCTCGGGGTCAGAGCCTCGACCCCGAGCAGGGCCTCGCGGCGCGGCCTGCCCCCAGCCGCATACAGGTCCGAGCGAGCTGCCTCGACGAGCCGAGCCGCCCCGCATCTCGCCGCCAGGTCCAGGGCTGCGCGCAGCGGAACCCGCGCCTCACGCGGGCGAGCGGCACGCCGTAGCCCCGCTCCCCAGGCGGCGAGGGCCTTGGCATGCTCCAGCCTCGCCGGTGAGGCCCTGGTCACGTCCACGGCCTCGTCCAGCGCGTCGAGGCCACCCTGGCGGTCTAATATTCCGAGGACGCGCAGCGTCTGACAGACAGTCCCAGGGGCGCCCCAACGGCGCGCGAGAACGAGCTCCTCTTCGACGAGCGTCAGCGCGTCCTCACTCCGGCCAAGAGAGTAGAGCGCCTGGGCCTTCAGGGAGCGCCAGGGCGCCCACCCCGGGTTCACGATTCGGCGGACACACAGCGAGTACTCGTCTGCCGCCTGGCGTGCTGCCTCCCACTGACCCTCGGCGAGCAGCAGCTCGACCTGGCTCCGGCGGCAAAGGCCGTCCGCGTCCGACATGGGGACCGGGTTCGTCCTCCGTGACAGCACGGTCCGCGCCTCGATGAGATTGCCCCGCTCGACCAGGACCCGGGCCAGGAACGCCTGTGCGTAAGGCAGGCCGGCCCCTTCCTCCGAGTTCCAAAGCTTCGAGTCCTCGATCGCCTGGCGCAACGAGCTTTCCGCCTCCTCCAGCTCCCCGCGCTGGAGCCACGTCCAGCCGCGCCAGAGATGCACGCCGCTGAGCCCGTCCAACGAACCGCGACGCTGCGCCTCCGCGAGCGCGGCCTCCCATCCCGGGAGGGCTTCGTCCCGATCTGCCAACGCGAGCACGCTCGTTGCTACCAGCGTCGTGAAGGCAGGGTCGGCGGCGACCAGCACTCCACCGACGAGCGCCGACTGGGCCAGCCCGACGCTGTCCGTGGCGGACCCTCCACTCAGTGCCAGGTCCCAGGCCGCTACGGCCTGAAGCATGCGGGCACCAGGGCCATCACCCACGACACCTTGACGTGCGCGCGCGAGACCAGAG
>JBAPVZ010000805.1:0-6312 GCA_049283435.1 Candidatus Dormiibacterota bacterium | reverse complement strand
GACATGGACGAGGCGGCGTTCGAGGGTTGGTTCGGGAGCCCCGCGGTCCGGGCCGATCGGGTGTGGACGGTTTGGGACGGCGACCGCATCGTCGCGACGAGCTTCCTCGCCTATCCTCCCGTCCGCGGCAACGTGTGGACGGAGTACACGGCCTGCGCCAGGGACCATCGAGGTCGCGGCATCGCGACCGCCGTCAAGCTGGAGACGGTCGGGCAGGCGATCGAGCTGGGCGTCGCCCGCATTCGCACCGACAACGACGAGGAGAACGCGCCGATGCTCGCGATCAACCGGCGGCTCAGGTATGCGCCGGTCCACCGGCTGTTCGAGTGGTCGAAGGCCGTCCCCGCACCCGCCCGCTGATCCTGCCGAATGCCGGCACGCGGTCGCTACCTCGCGGCGGGAAGCGACCGCTCGCCGGCAGTCGGCCTCTTCCGGGTGAGCGTGGGAGCTCGGCGCGCGCGGCGGCTCGGCCCCTTCCGGAGCTCACTCGGCAAGCAGGACGACGCCCTCGGCCGGCAGCAGCTCGAGGCTGCCACGCACGATCGTGCCCTCCCGCTCGCGCAGCGTCGACAGCGCGAGCCGGCCTTCGAGACCGGGCACGGTGCGACGCTCGCCGGCGAAGTTGACGACGACGGTCGTGCCGTCCCCGCGGCGATAGGCCCAGGTCGCCTCGTCGCGGTGCCGGGTCCGCTGCTCACCCTGGCGCAGGTCGGGGTGGGTTCGCCGCAGCGCGACGAGATCGCGGGTCAGGTGCAGCGTCGATGCGGCATCTCCCCGCTGCTCGGCGACGTTGTTTCCATCAGTGCCGAACGGCAGCCACGGCTCCGCCTCGGGGTCGGTGAAGCCATGTCCGGGCCCCGCCTCCCAGGGCATCGGCGTCCGCTCGGCATCGCGCCCCGGGTGGGTTCCGCCGGGCAGCACGAAGCCATCCTTCTCCTGCCCGGGTGGGATCGGCACGTCCTGCATCGCGATCTCGTCGCCGTAGTACAGGGTCGGCGCGCCTCGCGTGGTGAGCAGCAGGAGGAGGGCGAGTCGCGCCCGCCGTTCATCCCCCGCCGCCCAGCGCGTCGGGAAGCGGGAGTTGTCGTGATTGGAGGCGACCCAGCTCGCCCAGCTCGCTTCCGGCAGCGCGGCGAGCGATCCCTCGACGGCGCGAACGAGCGGGTCGAGCTGTAACGGCGAGAGCAGGAACGGGAAGTCGAACACGAGGTGGAGTCCCTCGCTCTCGCGTCCGTAGAAGCCGGCCCAGATCGCGATGTCGGTCGTGACGGTCTCGCCGATCAGCACGCGCGGCGGGTCGTAGGCGTCGCCCAGGCGGCGCCAGCGGGCGTGCACGTCGTGCACCTCGGGCCGGTTGCGCGAATAGACGTGACGCCGGCCGGTTCGCCGCTCCCCGGGGGAGCTGCCGGGGCCGGCCGGGGGCTCGTCGCGCAGCTCGCGGTCCTTCACGATCGCGTTCGCGACGTCGACGCGGAACCCGGCGATGCCGCGGTCGTACCAGCGGCGCAGGATGCGGTCGAACTCGTCCCGCACCTCGGGATTCCACCAGTTGAGGTCGGGCTGCTCGGGCAGGAAGTTGTGCAGGTAGCACTGGCCGCTCGCCTCGTCCAGGGTCCAGGCGCTGCGGCCGGTCGCGTCGATCCAGTTGTTCGGCGGCCCCCCATCCGGTTTCGGGTCGGCCCAGACGTACCAATCGCGATAGCGCGAGCTCGGCGACGACTTGGCGTCGAGAAACCAGGGGTGCTCGTCGCTCGTGTGGTTCGGCACCAGATCGAGGAGGATCGAGATGCCGCGCGCCTTCGCCTCCGCGATGAGGCGGTCCATGTCGGCCGGCGTGCCGAGGTCGGGATGCACGCCGTCGTAGTCGCTGACGTCGTAGCCCCAGTCGTGGTTCGGCGAGGGCATCGTCGGCGACAGCCAGATGCCGTTGACGCCGAGCCACTGCAGGTGGTCGAGCCGGCTCGTGATCCCGTTCAGGTCGCCGATGCCGTCACCGTTCGAATCCTGATAGGACCGCGGATAGATTTGATAGAGGACGAGATCGTGCCACCAGGGATTCGACATCCCGGGCATTATCGGGCGCCGCGACCGGCAGACGTCAACGCACCGACGGTGTTGCGCAGTCAGCGCGTGCGCCCGTGTCGTTGGGCGGGAGGGCGCGAACGGAGGTCAGGGAGACAGTGGGTCGCCTCTCCCCACGGCCGGTGTGACGGCATCCGCGCCGATGACCGACGCTGCCACGCTGACCGAGGCGACCAGCACGTACTCGAGGATGTCGACGGCGTCGAGCAATCCCGTCGCCTCACGGCCGACCCACGCTCCGGTCCGCACGTCGAAGGTCGCCGCGGCCCCGTGTGCCTGTGCCTCGTGCACGATCGGCCCCGGCTCCCGGCCGGCGTTCTCGAGCAGTACGCTCATCGGTCTCGTCAGAGCATCGACGAGGGCCCGCAGCCCCGCGCCTCCGCACGTCCTGCCCTGGTCCATCTCAGTCCGAAGGCGGCCGGAACAAGCGGCGAGCGCCCCGCCACCCCCGGGGACCACACCACTTCGCCGCGCGGCGGCGGTCGATGCCAGCGCCGACTCGACCCGTCGTTTGACCTCCTCCTGCTCGACGGTCGTCGCGCCGCCGACGAGCACGATCGCCGAGCAGCCGGCGAGCTTGCTCAGCCGTTCGCGGGTTCGCGTGCGCACCCACGGCTCCAGCGACGGGCGAGAAAGAATGCGCTTCGCCTCCTCCCTCCGGGCACGAATCTCGGCACGGCCCCCACGTACGCCGACGATCGCGAAGCGTCGCTGTTGTGCCCAGGCGAGGGTCGAGCCACCGAGGTCGCTGGGACGGAAGCCGCCCAACTCGTCATCGTCATCGAGCCGAACGCAGCGCGCTCCGGTGATCGCCGCAATGTCGAGCAGCGCCTCCTCCTGCACCTCGCCGGCGCCCGGCGCCGCGACGGCCGCCACCTGGGAGAGGACCTGCTCGCGCCGGTTGGCCAGCAGAAACGCGATCGCCTCCGAGGACATCGACGGGGTCACGACGAGCAGCTCGCGGGAGCCCTGGCGTAGACACGCCTCCAGCACCGGCAGCAGGGGGCGGCTGCTCCGGATGGGCGAGGCGGCGACGAGTATCGCCGGGGCCTTGAGCTTGATCGTGGCGTCTGCGGAGGCCGCGAATCGAGCAGTGATCCAGTCGCTCGACCACTCGCTGCCGTCGGCATAGTCGACGGTCGTCGCGGTGATTGGGCTTCGCTCGACGAGGACCACGCCGTCCGGACCGACCGACGCGACCGCCTCCCCGATCATGGTGCCGAGCGGCGTTGACCCGACCGCCTCGATCGCCATCGCGGTCAACTGTTCCGGCACGCCGACGGGTGCGGCGAGGCTGCGAAGCATCGGGAGGACGCGGCGCAGACCCTCCTCGAGGGAGGCGACGAACCGCTGGGGCGGTTCGCCGGCGGCCAGCGCACGTTCGGCCTCGGCGAGGAGCGCGCCGGTGATCACCGCGGCCGTCGCCGACCCGTCGCCGGCCCGGTCCTGCACCGTGCACAGCAGATGACGCACGAGCATCGCGCCCGCGTTCTGCCCGAACGGGCCTAGCTCGTAGATTCGGCGCGCGGTCGTCGACGCCTGGTCCACGGCCTCCGGAGGCTGCCCGTCGAGGATCCTGCCGACCAGGACCGTTCGCCCGAGCGGACCCAGCGTCGGGCTGACGATCCGCACCATCCGCTGCGCGCCGGCGAACAGCGCGCGCCGGGCCGCGTTACCGACCAACGGGCGATTCGGGACCAGGGCGCCCACGCTCATCCCGACAGGCTGCGGGTCCACAGGTTGCCGCCGACGCAGGCCACGTAGACGGTGTCCGGATGGCCGGGTGCGCAGGCCATGCACAGCACGGGCGCCCGATCGTCCGGGCCGGCCTGGGCCGCGTAGCTCGCGCCGCCGTCCGCGGTCAGGAAGAGCCCCTGGTCGGTGGCGACCAGGAAGCGGTCTGCACCCGACAGCGTCACGAGCGCCGAGATCGTTCCCGGCGGTGCGACGAGGCGCGCGGCCGCGGGGGCCCCCGACCCCAGGACGAGGTGGTGAATGGCGTCGGCGGTGGCGACCAGGCATCCGTCTCCTGCCTCCGAGAGACTGAACGCCGCCATCGACACCGGCCCGAAGCGTGGAGCCCCGAGACATCGGTGGGCGACCCGTCCCACCTCCCACACCTCGCGACCCCCGCCGGACACGTCCTCGATCAGCAGGAAGACGGGCCCGGTCTCCAGCGCCACCAGGTCGAGGACGCGGCCCGCCGGCGGCACGGTCGCGATTCGATCCCAGGTCGCACCGCCGTCCCGCGACGCTCGCACCTCACCCGCCACCGCGACGACGATCCGCGGCGGCCCCTCCCCTGGCGCGACGACCGCGAGCGCCTCGACTGGCGCGGGGGCCGGAACTTCCTCCCAGGATTGACCGGCGTCGTCGCTCCCATACAGGCCGTCGGCCCCATACGCCCACACCCTCCCGGCGCCGGGCGCCGCAACCACGCGCCGAGCGTTCGCCACCGGGAGCGCCTGGACGAGCGCCGAGCCGTCGACGGCGGCACGAATGCTCGCACCCCCCGCGCTGGTCGCGACGACGGTCGCCTGTCCGTGGTCGTCGTCGGCGACTGCCAGCGACGTGATCAACACGCCCGCCAACCCCACTGAGAGCGGCACCCACTCGACTCCGTCCGCCGTGGCGGCGACCACGCCGTGGTTGATGAGGCCGGCGAAGAGCCGGCCCGAGTCGTCCAGCGCGACCGAGATCACCGGTTCAGGCGCGAGCGGACCAGGTCGCCAGCTGTGTCCACGATCAGGGGACACGTGCAGATCGCGACCCATGGCGACCACAGCGAGATCGCCGCTCACCGCGATCGCCGAGACGCCGCCCTCGGGCAGGCCCTCGACCGCGCGCCACGAATCCCCGCGATTCTCCGAGCGCAGCAAGCCGCCCTCCGTCCCCGCCAGCACGACCTGCCCGTCGACGGCGACCAGGCAGGTGACCGCACCGGCCTCGGGCACGTCGTCGACCACCTGCCATGAGCGTCCGCCGTTGTACGAGCGACATGGTCCCTCCTCGGAGCCGGCAACGAGACGGTGGCCCTCCGGAATCCCCACGATCGCGTCGACAGCAAGGTCCAGCAGGCCTCCGTTGGCAGGATGCCAGGTCCGCCCCCCATCGTCCGAGCGGACGACACCCTCGTCGAGGGTCCCGGCGACGACGGCACCGCCGGTCAGCGCCGCCAGGCTGAGGACCCGAGCGCCGGACAGTGCCTGCACCCAGCTCCGCCCCGAGTCGGTCGAGCGAAAGAGGCCTGCTTCGCCGCCCACCCAGAGCTCACCTGGTGCGTCGGGTGGCGAAGCGAGGCAAGTCGCGCCCGGCATCGGCACCACGTCGTCGAGGCGCTGCCAGCTATCCTCCGGGCGCCGACAAAATACGCCTGCCGACGTCGCCGCGAGCAGCGTGCGACCCTCGTCGCTCAGCAGGAGCGCGGGGACCGTGCCGCCTCGCCAGGCGGCCAGACGGCGCCACGCCTGCCGTCGCGGCGCGGCGACTCCCTCGCCGATGCCTGTCATCGAGGATCCTCAGTAGCCGGAGGTCTTGTCGACCAGATTGACGAGCGCCTCGCCGCGCGAGAAGCGCCGCACGTTGTCGACGAAAATGTCCACCGCGCGCTGCCGGGTCTGAGGCGTGCTGGCGCCGTTGTGCGGCGTGACGATCGTGTTGGGTGCCGTCCAGAACGGGCTCTCAGGCGGCAGCGGCTCTTCTGCGTGGACGTCGAGTCCGGCGCCCGCGATCCAGCCCTCCTGCAGCGCGCGCAGGAGGGCCGCGTCGTCCGCGATGCCGCCCCTTGAGAAGCAGATGTACGTCGCGGTCCGCTTCATCGTCCGGAATTCTTCGGCTCCGAACATCCCCACCGTCTCGGGAGTTCGAGGCACCGTCACGACGACGACGTCACAGCGGGCGAGGAACTCGTGGAGGTGCTCCCGGCGGTACAACTCGTCGACCTCCGGCGTGGGGCGGAACTCCCGTCGGAGGCCCAGCACGTGCATGTGGAATGCTCTCGCCTTGCGCGCCACGTCGAGGCCCGAATGGCCAAGCCCGACGACCCCGCAGGTGAGCCCTGCCAGCTCGTCGTGCATGAACTGATCCCAGCGGTGTTCGCGCTGCGCGTCGACCCAACGCAGCGCCTGGCGATTCAGCATCAGCATCAGCATCAGTGCGTGCTCGGCGAGCGGCGCCGCGCCGTTGCCCTTGGAAGAGGTGACGAGCACATCGCCGTCACGCAGCTCGGGC
>JBAPVZ010000804.1:0-2664 GCA_049283435.1 Candidatus Dormiibacterota bacterium | reverse complement strand
CTTCGTCCCGATCTGCCAACGCGAGCACGCTCGTTGCGACCAGTGTCGTGAAGGCAGGGTCGGCGGCGACCAGCACTCCACCGGCGAGCGCCGACTGGGCCAGCCCGACGCTGTCCGCGGCGGACCCCCCACTCAGTGCCAGGTCCCAGGCCGCCACGGCCTGGAGCATGCGGGCACCCGGGCCATCACCCACGACACGTTGACGTGCGCGCGCGAGACCAGAGGCAGCGTCGGCCTCGGGAGCCCCGAAGTCGACGGCGTAGAACCCCGTCGCCTCCAGGGCTTGCCGGAGATCCCCGTGCTCGGACGGGAGTTCGGCGACCGCCTCTTCGACAACGGCGACCGCCTCGGCCGGTGGACGCGTGAAGATCATGATCTGCGCCAGCACGCGGGCTACCCGTCCGCGCGCCACCGGATCGGACAGTGCGTTCCGGGCCGCCTCCAGGTGCTCGGTCGCAGCCGGGGCGTTGATGAGTGCCTCCGCCATCCCCAGCTCCAGCAGCAACTCGGCGCGCACCTCGGTTACGGGCCCGTGGTCGAGCGCTCGGCGGAAGTAGGAGATCGCACTCTCCGGCCCACCCTTCAGCAGGGCCGTCCTGCCGGCCTTCCGCAGCACCTCGATGCCCCAGGGCTCGGCCCCGGCCGGGATGGCGAGGAGATGCGCCGCCACCCTCTCGTCCTCAGCACCGGATTCGACCAAGAGGCGCGCCGCCCGCGCATGGACCAGCTCCCGTTCGGCGGGCGTCAGCCCGTGATAGATCGCGGCCTGGACCAGTGGATGCACGAAACCGAGCGGAGGTTCGGGCCGCAGAACGTCCGCGTCGACGAGAGAACGGGTGGTATCGGCGACCTGTTGAGCGTCGAGGCCGGTGAGACCCGAGATGGCGGCAAGACCGGCACCATCCCCAAGGACGGCGGCCGCGCGCGCCACCGCAATCCCCTCGGCGGGCAGCCGCGCCAGCCGAAGCAGGACCGTGCGCGAGACCGCGCGTGGGCCGAGGTATCGAATCGCGTCGACGTGCGCCGCGTCCGGAGGCACGCTCTCGGCCTCCAGCGCCCGCAGCAGCTCTCGGACCAGGAAAGGGTTGCCTCCGGTGACCTGGCGGCAGGCCGCGGCGAATGCCGGGTCGGGGTCGACCCGCAGCCGCTCGCGCACCACTGTCTGGACTGCCACTTCGCTGAACGGTGCGGGGTGGATCGACGTGGTGACCGCCGCCCTCGCGATCTCCTCGAGCAGTACCAGCTCCGCCTCCACCGCCGCGGTCCGGTGGCCGACGGCAATCAGCACCGGCAGGCCATCGAGCCGGTGTGCCAGGTAGGCGAGGAAGCGCGTCGAGGGCTGGTCGCACCATTGGATGTCATCGATCGAGAGGACCAGTGGCCTGTCAGTCGCGACGTTGACTGTCAGCCAATACAGCCCGTGCAGGGTGGCGAATGATGGGTCGGGATGGTCTGCATCCGCCTCCACACCAAGGGACTCGAACACCGGTGCTGCCACCCCGGCGGATCCGGAAAGCCATCGCCTCCGAGCGTCCGGTCTCACGAGGATCGCCTCGAACAGCTGCCGGACGATACCGAATGCAAACTCGCGCTCGAGCTCGCTGCTGCGCGCGGTCAGCACCTGAAGCCCCTGCGCTCCAGCCCGGCTCGCGGCCTCCGCCAGCAGCCGGCTCTTGCCAATGCCCGGCGGCCCCTCGATCAGCACGACTCTTCCACTGCCGGCGACCGCGACCCCGGTCAGGGCATCAATCGCCGCCAGTTCCCGCTCGCGCTCCAGGAGCGTGTCGCCTCGATCCGCCGGCGATTGCTTTCTCCCCTCGGCGGCCATGGACCCTCATCGTATGTGGTGCCCCCTGAGATTGCGACTCGGCCTGTCCTAGGCTATTGCCCACCGGCATAAGTTTGTAGCCGCCTCAAGCAGCCAGTGGGTCGCTGGAGTAGGTCCATTGATAGGGCTCGGCGTGAAGCCGGCTGTAGGTCTCGATGAAGGCAAGGATCTCGACCGCAAGTCGTCGCCGGCGCGGAAGTCGCCCAACCGCAGGCAGTGGCGGGACAGGGTGCCGAACCAGAATTCGGTCTGGTTCAGCCAGTTCGCGTGAAAGGACAGGTAGTGGACCACGAAGCGCGAGGATGGGCGGCGCGCCACGCCTCGACGTCTTGACCGTGGCGGATGGTGAGGTTGTCGAGCACGAGGTGGATGACCTGTATGGATGAGGCTCGACCGCTCCACCGGGGCGGCACGCAGCCAAGGATCATCTCCCCTCCTGCCCGAGGAACCCGCTAACGACGGCACGCACGAAGGGCAGGAAGCTGGCGGCCCCGGACGAGGAGTTCAGGTGGACGTGTGATGGACTGCCTGGTCTGAAAGACCTCGCGAACGACGCGAGGCGGACGTCCAGGTTGAGTCCGCCACCAATGATGACGTGACTCACTTCACTGACATCGGCGGCCGACTGAAAAAAATTGGGCTCTTCTCGGAATTCTGTGGTACAGCGAAATCCCGCGACCGCTGATCGTCCAGGTCGCCAGGCGGGACTTGGCCTCGGCACGCTCGCTCACCTGGTGACGGCGCGGAGGGTCTGGGAGCCTGCGCCGTTCGGGCTCGCAGTGCCCATCCGGCGCTCCGTCCAACCCTGCAGCCAGGCGATCGGATTTGAAGTCGGA
>JBAPVZ010000803.1:0-7463 GCA_049283435.1 Candidatus Dormiibacterota bacterium | reverse complement strand
GCGAGGCGATCTTGCACCTCGTCGATCGTGGAGGGGAGCCTGAGATCGGACATCATCTCCAGCCTACCGGGCGGCGGGGCGCCTCAAAGGAAACGGGCGAGGCCGCTTCGGCCTCGCCCGCCCGCCGCGCATCGAAGTGCGGTCAGTTCGCGCTCGCCTGCTCCAGCGCGCGCCGCGTGAGGACTCGCGTCAAGTGCAGCTTGTACTCGGGCGAGGCGCGCAGGTCGCCACTCGGCTCGAGCCCGTCCGACGCGTGCTGCGCCGCCTCCGCGAACGAGGCGCCCTGGGCCAGCGCCTGCTCGACCGCATTGGCCCGGATCGGCGTCGGGCCCACGTTCGTCAGCCCGATCCGCCAGGCGCCCTCGGTCGTCTGCTGCGCCGCCGCACCGACGATCGCCCAGTCGAACAGACGGCGCCGGAACTTGATGTAGTGGTGGTTGCCGGGCGCGACCGGGAACGACACCTCGGTCACCAGCTCGTTCGGCTCCAGGGGGGTCGTGAAGACGTCCTGGAAGAAGTCGGCGGCGGGGATCGTGCGCCGGTTGGTGACGATGTCCGCCTCCAGGATCAGGGCCACCGTCGGATAGTCGCCCGCCGAGTCGGCATGCGCCATCACGCCGCCGATCGTGCCCATGTTGCGGACCTGATTGTCCCCCACCTCGTTCGCGATCTCCGCGAGCATCGGCAGATGCTCCTTGATCACGTCGCTGTGCTGGATCGTCACGTGCCGCGTCAAGGCGCCGACCTTGAGCCGGCCGTCCTCCGCTCTGATGTAGTCGAGGCTCGCGATCGCGTTGATGTCGACGAGCGCCGTCGGCTGCGCGAGACGCAGCCGCATCAACGGCACGAGGCTGTGACCGCCGGCGAGAATCTTCGCGTCCTCACCGTAGTTGTCGAGCAGCTGGACGGCCTCCTCGACGGAGGTCGCCTTGCCGTACTCGAATGCGCCTGGGATCATGCATTGCCTCCCTCTGGAGTCCCGGCACGGGCCTCCTGGATCTGCTTCCAGAGCCGGTCCGGGCTGGCCGGCATGTCGATGTGATCGATGCCGAGCGGCGCCAGCGCATCGCAGATCGCGTTGATGACGCACGCGCTCGACGCGATCGTCCCCGCCTCGCCGATGCCCTTGACGCCGAGCGCATTGACGGTCGTCGGCGTCACCGTGCTGCCGATCTCGAGGCGCGGTATCTCGTTCGCCGTCGGCACCAGATAGTCGACCAGAGAGCCCGTCTTCAGGTTCCCCTCCTCGTCGTACACGACCTCCTCGAAGAGCGCCTGAGCGACGCCCTGCGCGATGCCGCCGTGGATCTGCCCCTCGACGATCATCGGGTTGATCACGTTCCCGCAGTCGTCGACCGCGACGTACCGCTTCAGGTCCACGCCGCCGGTCTCGGGGTCGACCTCGACGACGGAGATGTGGGCGCCGAACGGCCAGACGAGGTTCGGGGGGTCGAAGTAGGAGACGGCCTCCAGGCCGAGCTCCATGCCCTCCGGCAGGTTCATGCCGTAGGCCGCGAACGCGATCTCCCCGAGCGGCTTGCGGCTGCCCGGGTTGCCCTTCACGTAGAAGTCGCCCTGCTCGAAGGCGATGTCCTCGACGTCCGCCTCGAACAGGTGGGCGGCGATCTTCCGCGCCTTGTCGACCACCTTCTGGCACGACGTGTAGATCGCCATGCCACCGACCGCCAGCGAACGCGACCCGTAGGTGCCGTAGCCGAACGCGGGTCCCTCGGCGGTGTCGCCGTGGTGGAGCTCGACCTGGTCGAACGGCAGGCCGAGCGCGTCGGCGACGACCTGCGCGAAGGTCGTGTCGTGACCCTGGCCGTGCGAATGCGTGCCGACGTAGACGGCGGCGGACCCGGTCGGGAAGATGCGAACGTGCGCCGACTCGGTCAGCGCCAGCCCGCCGGTCGCGGGTGCCGTCGCCGCCGAGGGGCCGAAGCCGCAGAGCTCGATCCAGGTCGAGATGCCGATCCCGAGATATCTGCCCTGGGTGCGGGCCTCGGCCTGCTGGCGGCGCAGGTCGTCGTAGCCCGCCATCTCGAGCGCCTTGGTCAGCGACTTGTCGTAGTCGCCCGAGTCGTAGACGAGGCCGAACGGGTTCGGGTACGGGAAGTTCTTGATGAAGTTCTTGCGGCGGACGGCGACCGGGTCCATCCCGATCTCCTGCGCGAAGACGTTGACCATGCGCTCGATCAGGTGCGTCGCCTCCGGCCTGCCGGCGCCGCGATAGGGATCGGTCGGGATCTTGTTCGTCAGGACCCCGATCGTGCGCGCATGGATCTTCTGCAGGTCGTAGGCACCGCCGGAGACGAGGCAGGCGCACGCCTGGAAGCCGCCGAACGTGCCGATGTAGGCGCCCGCGTCGAGATACTGGGTGACGCGCAGCCCGAGCATCGAGCCGTCGCGATTGCCGGCCAGCTCGACGTCGAAGATCTGCCCGCGGCCGTGGGTCGTCGTCTGCAGGCTCTCGGTGCGGGTCTCGATCCACTTCACGGGCCGGCCGAGCAGCTTCGAGGCGCCCGGCACCAGGTAGTCCTCGGGATAGGGGCTGATCTTCGACCCGAAACCGCCCCCGACGTCGGGCGAGATGACGCGGAACCGCGTCTCGGGGATCGACATCGCACCGCCGACGAAGAGCCTGATGAAATGCGGGTTCTGCGACGAGAGCCACATCTGCATCGTCTCGTCGGACGCGCTCCACTCGGCGAGCACGCCGCGCGGCTCCATCGCGGTCGGCGCGAGCCGCTGCTGCAGGATCCGCTTCTTGACGGTGACCTCGGCCTGCTCGAACACCTCGGGGACGTCGGGGGTGTAGGTGATGTCCCAGGCCAGATTGTCAGGGAGATCGGTGTGGGTCTTCGGGCTGTCCGGCGCGAGCGCCTTCTCCAGGTCGGAGACGATCGGCAGCGGATCGTAGTCGACGAGGAGGAGTTCAGCCGCGTCGGCCGCCTGGTAGCGCTCGGTCGCGACGACGACCGCAACCGGTTCGCCGAGGAAGCACACCTCCTCCTTCGCGATCGGGTAGCGCGCCGGCTCGGTGTGGTGGTCGGGCGTGAACGCGGGGGCGACCGGCATCGCACCGCCGATCACCTTCTCGAAGTCGGCGGCCGTGAGCACGGCGATGACGCCGGGCGCCGCCTTCGCCTCGGACGCATCGAGGTTCGTGATGCGCGCGTGGGCGTGGGGGCTGCGCACGACCGAGAGGTAGACCGTGCCGGGCCGTGTGTGATCGTCGATGAAGCGGCCATGGCCGCTGATCAAACGCGGGTCCTCACGGCGATGGATCTTGGCTCCGACCAGCTGTGAGACCGCCATTGCGGTTAGTCTCCCCCGCCGCCCGTCGCGGACCCGGCGGCGATGCCCGCCTTGGCGGCGGCGCTCACCGCCTTGACGATGTTCACGTAGCCCGTGCAGCGGCAGAGATTCCCCTCGAGGCCCTTGCGGATCTCGTCCTCGGTCGGATGCGGGTTCTGCTCCAGGAGGTAGGCGGCGGCCATGATGAAGCCGGGCGTGCAGTAGCCGCACTGCAGCCCGTGCTCGTCCCAGAACGACTGCTGCAGCGGGTGCAGCGTGCCGTCCGGCTTGGCCAGGCCCTCGATCGTCAGCAGCTCTCGGCCGTCGGCCTGCACCGCGAACAGCGTGCAGCTCTTCACCGCCTGGCCGTCGACATGGATCGTGCAGGCGCCGCACTGGCTGGTATCGCAGCCGACGTGCGTTCCCGTCAGCCCCACGACGTCCCGCAAGTAGTGGACGAGGAGCAATCTCGGCTCGACCTCGTCCTCTCGTGGGACCCCGTTGATGGTGACGCGAAGCTTGTGTTTCATTCACTACCTCCGTCCGCGGACGCGGCCCTGGGACCACGCCTCGAACCGGACAATGGCGCACGTGCGCCGAACGTGCAGCGGGGTGGCAGCCCTTCAGGACTGCCGGGGACGAACAGCAACCCCAGTATATTCGTGGCGAGTGACAACTCCATCGTCTTCGGCCCCGTGCCGAGAGGGAAGGTCGACGATCCTCGGCCCGGTGTCCGGAGGACATCGAGCGGCAGCGGTCGGATCCCGCCCGCTGCCCGGAGGGCAGGTATGCAGATAGAGAACGCCTTCGCGATCTCCGCGCCGCCGGACCAGGTCTATGCGTTCCTCCTCGACGTGCACCGCGTCGCCGGCTGCGTGCCGGGCGCGGAGCTGACCGAGGTGGTGGACGCGGACACGTTCAAGGGCAAGGTCAAGATCAAGGTCGGCCCGATCACCGTCTCCTACAGCGGAACGGCGAACATCACCGAGCGCGACGAGGCCGAGCGGAAGGCGGTGCTGTCGGCGCAGGGTCGGGAGACGACCGGCTCCGGCTCCGCCCGCGCGACCGCGACGATGACGGTCGCCGCCAGCGGGGCCGCCTCCGAGGTCAAGCTGGTCACCGACTTCACCGTCGCCGGCCGCGTCGCGAACTTCGGTCGGGGGGTGATGGAGGACGTCTCGCGGCGGCTCGTCGGGCAGATGGCCGACTGCATCAAGGCAAACCTCGAGCTCGACGAGCAGGCTGACGCCGAGGCCCAGGCGACACCGGCCGCCGAGTCGACCCCGGCCGCCGAGTCGACCCCGGCCGCCGAGGCGACCCCGACCGCCGAGACGACCCCGGCCGCGGAGGCGACGCCAGACCCTGGCGCGCATGACACCGGCACCACCGACGCCGGTGCGAGCGACACCGCTGCGAGCCCGCGGGCGGCGGGTTCCGACGATGCGACCGGGGGCCGCGAGCCCGCGCAGGCGAGGCCCGCGGCCGCCCCCAGGCCCCGCCCGCAGGTGACGGTCCAGGCGAAGCCGGTCAACGCGTTCGGCCTCTTCTTCGGGATTCTCGGCGATCGGTTGAAGCGTCTCTTCGGCGGCGGCCGCAGCTGACGCCGATGAACGCGGCGGAGGCGCGTGCGCGCATCGAGGCCGCCTCGAGATACCACGCGTTCATCTCGCTCACCGACGAGGAGGGCGAGGGCACGATCGTCGGCGTCAAGGATCTGATCGACGTGCGCGGCACGGCGACGACGGGCGGCGGCACGATCCTGCCTGCCGAGGTGGCAACGCGCGACGCCCCGGTCGTCGAACGCATCCGGGCGGCGGGCGGCATCGTCGTCGGGAAGACGAACCTCCATGAGTGGGCGTTCGGCCTTACCTCGGAGAATCCGCACTACGGCGACGTGCGCAATCCGCGCGACCCTGATCGGGTCGCCGGCGGCTCCTCCGGCGGGTCCGCGACGGCGGTCGGGCTCGGGCTCTGCGACTGGGCGGTCGGCACCGACACCGGCGGGTCGATCCGCGAGCCGGCGTCCCTCTCGGGCGTCGTCGGCTTCAAGCCGACGATCGGCACCGTGTCCACTCAGGGCGTCCTGCCCCTGTCGCCGACCCTGGACACGCTGGGACCGCTCGCGCCCGACGTGCGGAGCGCGGCCCGCGCGCTGGAGATGATGTCGGAGCTGCGCGATCTCGTGCCGGCCTCTCCGCGCCCGCTCTCGGCGTTCCGCGTCGCCGTCCCGGGCGGCTGGGGCGACGACCTGGAAGACGGCATGCGAGCAGGTTGGGACCCGGTGACGCGGCACCTCCCACGGACGCCGTTCCCGGACCACGGCGAGCTCGTGCGCGCCGGTCTCGCGATCCTCAACGTGGAGGCGGCCGACCTCCACCGCCGCTGGGTCGCGACGATGCCCGAGCGCTATGGGGCGGACGTGCTCGCGCTGCTCCGCACGGCGCTGGCGCTCCCCCGCTCACTGCTCGTCGAGGCGCTGCTCGCGCAGGCGCGGCTGCGCGCCGCCGTCGAGTCCGCGCTCGGCGGGTGGGACGCGGTGCTGGTCCCCGGCACCCGGATCGTCGCACCGCACATCGGTGAGGCGTACGACCGCTACGACCTCAGCTGCTACACGCGGCCGTTCAACACGAGCGGCCACCCGGCGATCGCGATCCCGGCGCCGGTGCCCGACAGCGCACCGCCCGTCGGCATCCAGGTCATCGGCCACTTCGGGAGGGAGCGCGAGCTGGTCGAGGTCGCGCTCGCGCTGGAGGCGGCATGGCGACCGCGCTGATCGCCCGGATCCCGGGCTCCAAGAGCCTGACCAACCGGGCACTGCTGGCCGCCGCGGCCGCGCCCGGACGCTCGGTCCTGCGCCGTCCCCTGGTGAGCGACGACTCCCTCGCCTTCGCGGACGGGCTGCGGCAGCTCGGCTACGGCGTCGAGATGCGCGAGGAGGAGTGGGTCGTGGATGGCCTCGGCCGCGGCCCCCGGGCGGCGCTCGCAACGCTGGACTGCCACGACGCCGGCACCGCGGCGCGCTTTTTGCCCGCGCTGGCGGCGGCCGGCGAGGGCTGCTTCCGATTCGACGGCTCGGCGCAGCTGCGGCGCCGCCCCCTCCGCCCGCTGCTGGACGCGCTGGAGGTGCTCGGCGCCGCCGTCGAGCAGCTGGGCGAGGCCGGCCAGGACCTGCCGTTCGAGCTCACGGCAAGCGGGCTCCGCGGCGGCGAGATCGAGGTCGACGGGAGCCAGAGCAGCCAGTACGTGAGTGGGCTGCTGCTCGCCGCGCCGCTGATGCGGGAGGTGCTGCGCCTGCGCGCGCCGGCGCTGACCAGCCGGCCCTACGTGGACATGACGCTGGGACTGATGCGCCGCTTCGGTGTCGAGTCGCGAATCGACGCCGACGGCAGGATCGAGGTGCGGCCGGACAGCTACCGGCCGATCACGCTGGACGTCGAGCCGGATGCCTCGACCGCGTCCTACTTCTTCGCCGCCGCAGCGATGACCGGAGCGTCGGTCACGGTCCCTGCGCTCGGCCGCTCGAGCGCGCAGGGGGACCTCCGGTTCGTCGAGGTGCTCGCGCGGATGGGCGCGCACATCGAGCAGGGCGACGACGCGACGACGGTCACCGGCCCGACGCATCTGACCGGCGGCTTCGCCGTCGACATGAACGCGATCTCCGACACGTTCATGACGCTCGCCGCGATCGCCCCCTTCGCCGACCGACCGATCCGGATCGAGCGCATCGGCCACACGCGGCTCAAGGAGTCGGACCGCATCGACGCGATGGCCGGCAACCTGACGCGGTGCGGGGTGACCGTCGAGACCGGCGACGACTGGATCGAGATCCGGCCGGCGACGCCGCACCCGGCCCTCGTCGCCTGCCATGGCGACCACCGCATCGCGATGTCGTTCTCCGTGCTCGGACTCCGCGCGGCCGGCATCGAGCTCGACGACCCGACCTGCGTCAACAAGACGTTTCCCGAGTTCCACGAGGAGTTTCGCCGGCTCTTCGGGTGAGCCCCGGGGCCGTCAGCGCAGGCGCTTGGCTGCCGCCCGCTCCTGCGCCTGGCGCTGCAGCGTCTGCCAGCGGCGCCGCTCCTGCCCGCGGGCCCGTTGGTCGACGCGACGCTCGACGGCTGCCAGCTCACGCTGCAGCTTCTGATAGCTCGTCCAGCGCTCGGGGG
>JBAPVZ010000802.1:0-10972 GCA_049283435.1 Candidatus Dormiibacterota bacterium | reverse complement strand
GCACGACCCAATCCGCCTCGACGAAGCCGTCCGGCGTCTGCACGCCGCGCATGCGGCCGCCCAGCGTCACCAGCTGACCGACCGGCGTCCCCTCCCGGACCACGGCGCCCTGCGCGACCGCGGTGCGGGAGAGCGCTTCGACGAAGCGCGGCGGCGTGATCTGCGCTTCCGCGACGACGCTCGCGCCGCGGAGCCGGTCCTGCAGGGCCGGCTCCAGCTCACGCGCCTCGTCGGCGGTCAGCCAGCGCCCAGGCCCCTCCTGCAGCCGGCGCTCGTCCGCGGCGGTCAACGCCGGCCGGATCGTCTCGCCCTCGCGATACTCGACATCGATCCCCGATTCGGCGACGCGCCGCACCAGTTCGGGAAACAGCGCGAGGCTCCGGGCCCCTTCCGCCTCGTCGGCGGCGTCGCCGGAGTCGTGGGGTGCGAGCAGCCCGGCCGCCGCCCCCGACGCGTGCGCCGCGATGCGTTCCCGCTCCAGCAGGACGACCTCGGCTCTCTCCCGACTGAGGCGTTCGGCGATCGCGCAGCCGATGACCCCTCCTCCGACGATCACGATCTTGGACATCGCACGTCATTGTCGGCGGAACGGGCTCTCGAAGCGGGTCAGCCGGCCCCGCGGCGGAGCAGGCGGGCGGCTCCGTAGACGAGCCCGACGCCGGCTGCGAACGCGACCAACAGCGCCAGGTACAGGGCGACGATCGGCAGCCGGCCGCCGTACGGCCCGACGACGAGCTGCGCGACGAGCACGAACAGGATGGCACCGACGATCCAGGCGAGCGCGAACCGCAGCCACCCCTCCTCGGGGAATCGGGACGGCCGTCGCAGCAGCGCGCGACACGCCGCCACGATGCCGAACGGGGAGAGGAACAGCAGGAGGCCGGTCAGCCAGCTCGGTGCGACGTGGGAAACGAACCCGACCGCGAACCAGGAGACCAGCGCGAGCGCGAGGAACGGCGCCGCGCGAAGGCCCCGGGCACGCAGCTCACCCGCTGACTCGGGCCACGCGGCGGCCGGCGCTCGCTCGGCGAAGGACGCGGCGGCCGACTCGATGGGAATCCAGGTCCGGGTCGGTGGCGCCTGCGCCCGGTACTCGTCCTCCAGGCGCTGCCGCGCCGAGTCGCGCAGCGGGTCGGCCGCGCTCCAGGCGACGGCACTCGGCTCACTCCCGCCACCGACCGTCTCCGGCGGCCAGTCGAAAGCGGGTTCCGGGGGCGGCGGCCAGTCGGTGGCGGGTTCCGGCGCCGCCGGCGTCCACGCCGGGGACGGCCACCCGGACGCGACCGGCCAGGTGGGTCGAGGTGGTGACGGCGCGGGCTCGGAGGGCGGCGCCGGTCGAACGGGCGAGATGCTGCCGGGGCCGAGCCCGACCGACGCCCGGTCGGCGTCGTAGGCGGCGCGACGCTCCGGATCGCCGAGCACGTCGTAGGCCGCGTTGATGCGCTTGGCGTGCTCGACCGCCCGGGGGTCGGACGAGCGGTCGGGGTGCCAATGGAGCAGCAGCCGGTTGCGCGATTGCCGCACCTCGTCCGCCGTCGCCTCGGGGGAGATGCCCAGTGTCGTGTAGAGATCGTCGTCCAGTTCCACGGTCACATCCGAGTGAAGATCATGGACAGTATCCAGCTTTCGGTCGCGTTGCCGACCAGCAGCACGCTCATCGCCACGCCCCCCACCCACCGCGCGAGGGTGCGCCAGCGCGCTCCCCAGCGGGTCAGGGCGGCGGGGCCGAGCGCGAGGACGAGCAGCAGGACGAGCAGGATCGGATTCGGCACCCAGCCCCCGGTCGGCCCGGCGAACCACCAGTTCGTCGCGGTCGCGCCACCGAGCACGAGCAGGAGCGTGAGGAGCCCGAGCGATGAGCGTCGCAGGGCGGTCCAGGCGAGGATGCCCGCCGCGAGATAGAGCTCGGGATAGACGATGACCTTGTACCAGCCGTACTGAGCGGTCTGCTTGGTGCCGGCGAGGATCAGGATCGTCGCCGCGTACGCCGCCGCCGGCCAGACGAGGAACAGCCGCTGCCGGCGGCCGCCGACCAGTGCGCAGACGCCGAGGCCGAGCCAGCCGAGGAGCCACCACCCGTCGTGCAGCGATCGGTTGACGCCGGTGGGATCGGCGAGGAACGCGATCGCGGTGAGCACGTCGAGCCGGTTCTGCGACTGCGAGAGCACGACCTGCAAGAAGAGCGTCCAGTCGGTGAGCGCGCCGTAGAGCACGTAGATCGCGAGGCCGCCGAGCACGCCGGCCCCCGCCCAGACGGCGAGCCAGAGGCGCCGCTCGGCAAGGAGGATCACGCCGCAGATGACGCCGACCGCGATGCCGGAGACCTTCATCGCGGGCGCCAGCAGCGCGCAGGCGACGAGCACGGCGACCCAGCGCCCGGTGCCCCCGCCGTGCAGCAGCCGCCAGGTCGCGAGCAGGGCGAGCAGGAGCAGCACCGCCTGTGCGGATTCCGGCTCCGACTCGCGCCCGAGCAGCACCGCGGCAGGCGCGGTCGCGAGCAGGGCCGCGCTCAGCAGGCCCGGGGCGCGGCCGACGACGGAGCGGGCCAGCAGGTGCAGGAGCGGGATCGTCAGCGTGCTGCAGAGCACCGGCACCACCCGCACCTGGACGGCGCTGACGTCCTGGAGGCGGCGGTCGCCGAGCAGCCACACCCAGCCGCCGACGAGCAGGCTGTAGAGCGGCGGATGGTCCATCCAGTGGTGCACCATCGGGAACGAGGCGCCGAACAGGTGCAGCGGGCTCACGCCGCCGTAGGCGGGGAAGTACGACCAGGTGTAGGCGTCCCCGTGCTCGATGAGCCCGAGTCCCGCCCAGGCGAACTGCAGCTCGTCCTCGTTGTCGAGGAAAAGCGGCGCCGCGGCCAGGTCGTGCGCGCGCAGGAGCAGCGCGACGAGCGTGATCGCCGCCAGCGCCGCGATCTCCCAGACCGGCCAGGCGCGGCCGGGCGGCCTAACCCCGGCTTCAGCCACGGCGAACGCGCGCCTCAGCCACTTGGGACCTGCGCGTCCGCCATGTTGACCTGCGCATCAGCCACTTTTGACACGCGCATCAGCCACTTTTGACACGCGCGTCAGCCACTTTTGACAAGAAAGATCGCGTACCCGTCCTGGTCATACACGAGCCGGCCGGCCGCTTCCCAGTAGCGCACATTGCCGTGGTAGGTAGCGAGCTCCTGCGGGCCGAGCACGACGTAGGCGACGTCGTAGTCGCGCACGAGCTGCGGCGTCCCGGCGCCTCCCTGGAGAATCGTCTCCTCCTCGCTCACGCGCTCGGACCATCCGGGCAAGCCGTACGTCCACAGCCATCCCGGATACCCTGCCACGATGCGCCGGCCGGCCAGCGTCGGAATCGCCTCGTTGTGCTCGGGCGCGACGGCGAAAACGGCCGTCGCCGCCGTGTTGTCGCGCACCCAGGCGGCGGCCCGCACGCCCCCCTCGTCGACGAAGAGTGCGGTGTTCTGGGTCGTGTCAAGCGAGCGGGCGAGGTCGAGTGCGCCGGCGAGCACGAGGACGACGATGCAGACCGCGGTCAGGCCAGGCGCGCCGATGCGCACGATCACGCCGGCCGCGCCGTGCAGGCCCGTTCGACCGAGCTTCCAGAGGCGCACGAGGAGGAGGGCGACGGGCAGCGTGCCGACGAGCAGCCAGTAGGCCAGGAACTTCGTGTTGTCCCAGTCCCAGGCCTGGAAGACGACGAAGTTCGGCACCAGGAACCAGAGCCAGATCGGCAGCAGGTGGACGCTCAGCGACCGGGCGACCACACCCCGCCACAGGAACGCGCCGACCATCAGCGGGACGAGCAGCCCCGCGTTCCAGAGCCAGAAGAAGGCCCCCGATTGCTGGGCCCCGTCGGCCGACGCGAGCCACCCCGGCTGGAGGTGGAGCGACGCGGCGCCGCCGAGCGACAGCCAGATCGCCTGCGGCGCGCCGAGCACGAGCGCGGGCAGGAGAAACCCGAGCCATTGCCGGCGGCGCTGGAGGAGCGCCCACCAGACGCCGAGCGCGAACAGCGTCCCGTACGCGTGCAGATGGCAGAGCGGCGCCAGGCCGGTGAGGGCGCCGGCGGCGACGAAGGGCGCCCAGCGGGTCGAGGCGCGGGCCGACCACAGCACCCCGAGGACGAGCGGCACGAGCGCGTACCCGAGCAGGACCGAGCGCTGGGGGACGATCCACGCGAGCACGGAGTTGAGCCACTGCAGGTTGACGCTCGTCTCCTGCGTGTAGAGGCGCGGGAGGTGGGTCAGCACCTGGCCCCCGAGCGAGTGGAGATCGCCGAAGAAGAGCAGGAAGCCGAGGCCGCCGGACAGCAGGAAGAGGAAGGCGGCGAGCGCGGCGGCGCCCCGCTGCCCGGCCAGGCGCAGCCAGCCGAAGTAGATCACCGGCGGCAGCGCGAGCGCGAGCATGCCGCTCGTCACCGTCAGCGCCGAGGTCGGCGCGCTGCCGAGCGCGATCGCTCCCGCCGCCCAGAGATCGATGAGGAACGGGTATGTCATCGCGTGGCCCGCGAAGATCGGGAACTGGGGCGGGAAGTTCTGGCCGTAGGCGAAGGACGTCGCGAAGCTGAGGTGCGCAGCCCAATCCGCGTAGGCACCGGCAGTGCCCGACAGCAGCCCCGCCGTCGTGAACGTGTAGGAGCGGCCGAGCAGGACGATCGCGTACGGCCAGCAGGCGACGAGCAGCACCCAGAGCGGCCACGGCTCAGCCCGACCCCAGCGGTCGAGCGCGACCTCCACCTCGAGGACCATGCCGCCCCGGTAGGGCCAGGCGAGGGCGGCGCCGAGCGCGACCCCGAGGAGGAGGGCGGCGAGGACGGTCACGGCGCTCAGGCCGGCGACGAAGCCGAGCAGCAGGAGCAGCATCCCGACGACGACCACCCCGACCGGCGCCCCCCAGGCGAGGCGCTCCTCCAGTCGCAGCGAAAGGCCGGCGCTGTAGGTGAGACCGACCCCGCAGGCCCAGGTCGCGAGCAGCAGCACGGAGGCGACGCCGGTCAGGGCGACCGCGAGCAGCAGCAGGAGGCCGGCGATCGCGCCGGTGACGAGCAGGCGGTTGCGCCGCCGCAGACTCCAGGTGCTCAGATCCAGCTCTGGAGCCACATCTTCCCGGTCCCGAGCCCGCCCAGGTACGACGACTGGCCGATCGGCAGCCCCGTCCAGACCGGGTAGAAATAGAGGAAGAACACGACCGCGATCGCGCAGGCGAGCGGCACGACCCAGGGGCGCGCGAGACGCACGTGCCAGCCGCCGCCTCGGAAGCTCACCGCGCGCACCTCCTGGAGCCTGGCCACCGTGTAGGCGAGCGCCAGGACCATGAACACGAGCCCGCCGAACATGTGATACAGGAACATGACCCGGCTGACGAGCGAGAACGGCAGCCATTCGACGAAGAACCCGAGCAGGACGACCGCCGCCTGCCAGCGCCGGTAGCGGAACAGCTCGTAGCCGACGAAGACGAGCGACGGCAGGCCGGCCCACCAGATGATCGGGTTGCCCAGGTTCACCATGCCGGCGACGAGCGGCTGACCGCTCTGCGCGTCGACGCCGAGGCCCTGCGACTGGTAGTAGTACGCGACCGGCCGGATGAGGAAGGGCCACGTGTACCACTTGGAGCCGTAGGGGTGCGTCGCCTTCAGCGTCGCCTGGTAGTAGTACATCTCCCACTGGTAGTTCAGGAAGCCGGCGAACGTGTGGAACTGCTGCGGTCCGCTCGAGAAGAAGTACCAGGGCAGCCAGCTCGCGATGTAGATCGCGAACGGGAGGACCAGGATCGCGAGCACGAAGGCGAGCCAGTAGGTGCCGGGGGGCGCCCCTCCGGGCAGCGGGCGCGCCGGCGTACGCCAGCCGAACGACCCGATCTGGATCGGGATCCGCGCCGCGAGCGGCCGGGCGATCAGCAGGAACGCGACCAGCGCGAGCGCCGCCAGCGCCGTCCACTTGGACGAGATCGCGAGACCGAGCGCGACCCCCGTCAGCGCCAGCGTGACGACGCTGTCGCGAGGCGTGCGTGCGCGCAGGTGGACCAGGAAGAGCGCGAGCGAGGCGAGCTGGAAGACGATCGGGATGACGTCGATGACGCCGACTCTCGACTCGATGAAGAAGAGGCCGTCGAAGCACGTGAACGTCGCCGCCGCGAACGCGAACCAGCGATTCCGCCACAGCTGCATCGCGAGGAAGTACATGAGCGGGACTGCGATCGACCCGAAGACGCAGACGCCGAGCCGCCAACCGACGGTGTTGAAGCCGAGGTCGATCGGGTTGCCGGGCCGGCCCTTCACCCAGTGGCGCCAGGCTCCGGTCAGCCACTCGCCGCCGGCGATCACGTACTTCGCGACCGGCGGCTCGGGGTCGAAGTAGGTGACCCCGCGGAGGTCGTCGTTCGCGAAGACCCCGAAGTAGATCTCGTCGAAGACCTCGCCGTTCGGCGGCGCCGCCGCCGCGCCCGGCTGGCTGTAGCTGCGCTGATACGGGTAGGCGAGTCCGCAGAGGGTGCCGGTGTGGCCCTGCGGGTCGACCGGGGTGTGGGACACGCAGTCGGACACCGGCGCGCCCTGGCCGGGCGCGGTCAGGAAGTTCGGCATGATCGGGCTGAAGAACCGGAACCCGAACGCGACGACGAGAAAGGCGCCCATCAGCAGCACATCGACCCGCCGCAGGCGCAGCCGGCCCAGGAAGCCGGGGCGTTCGTCGCCGTCGGGGTCGTCCAGCGGGATCGGGATCGCGGGATCGACAGCCGGGTCGGCTACGGCCGGGGTGACCCCGGCGCTGAGTGCGGCCGAGCCGCGTTCCGGCTCTGGCGTCGGGGATTCGTCGGCGGGCGGCGGCTGGGGGCCGGAGGGTTCGGGCCGGGGAGGCCGGGCCTCAGCCCCGGCGTCGCCGTCCCGAGCTCCGCCCTCGCTCATCGTCGTCGCTTACCGCGTCGGCGCTTGGCGCCCCCCAGATTCTGGCCGACCGCCATCGGTAGATGCGAGGACACCTCCCAGGAGAACGCATCCGGGTCCGGGATCGGGATCGCGAGCGTGTCATCGGCGACGATCCGCGGCCCGAGCTGCCGGCGCACGTTCTGCAGGAGGGTGTCGTCCGCCTTCAGCTTGAGGTAGAGGGCGCCCCGCTGGAGCAGCGGCCGATCGGTCGTCCGCACGAGCCGCTTGCGCTCCTTCGCCTCGAAGTGCTCGAGCAGCGGACGGACTCGCACCGAGCGCAGGTCGTCCCAAGGGATCGCGACCTGCTTGAACATCGTCTGCACGGTGATGCCCTCATCGCCGGCGATGAGGACGTGCCGGCGCCGGTAGTACATGAGCGCGAGCAGCAGCAGGACCGCAGCCGGGATGTAGGCGATGAAGATGTAGTTCGAGTACCCGAGAAGGCCCTGGCTCGCCTGCGCCTTCGACGGGTGCTGGAAGAAGTAGGAGTAGATGGTGAAGCCCACCCCGAGGACGAAGAGGATGATCACCCAGAGGCGCTGCTGGCGCCAGGTCTGTTCGGCGTAGAGGATCGGTTGGCGCAAGGGAGCCCAGAATACTGGAGCGACGGCGCAGCCTGACGGTGGGAACGTCGGCAGCCGGCCGTGCGGTCAGCCCAGGACGGCGCCTCGCATGGCGCTGCCGCAGTCGCAGCCGCGGTCGTCCGGCAGGCCGGGGATCAGCTCGAGCAGCAGGCGGCGGAGTCGCTCGGCGTTCTCGTGCAGCACCCGCTGCACCTCGTCGACCGAGACCGGGGCGATGTCGGGAGCATCCTCGAGGCCGGCGTCGTAATCCGTGACGAGGGCCAGGTTCACATAGCAGAGCTCGAGCTCGCGCGCGAGGATCAGCTCCGGATACTGCGTCATGTTGACGACGTCGGCGCCGAGCGTGCGATAAGCGCGGCTCTCGGCGCGGCTCGCGAACCGCGGGCCCTGGATGACGACGACCGTGCCCGCGTCGTGCACCTCGATGCCCTGGCGACGAGCCGCGGCGACGGCGAGCGGGCGCAGCTCGGGGCAGTAGGGGTCGGCCGCGGCCACGTGCGCGACCTCGGGACCGGTCGCGTAGTAGGTGTCGGCGCGGCCCCAGGTGCGGTCGATGAACTGGTCGCTGACGACGAGGTGCCCGGGCGCGAGGTCCCGGCGCAGGGATCCGCAGGACGTCGGCGCGATCACCCGCGTCACGCCGAGCTCGCGCATCGCCCAGAGGTTCGCCCGATAGTTGATCGCCGCGGGCGGCAGGGTGTGACGAGCGCCGTGGCGGGGCAGGAAGGCGACCGAGCGCCCGCCGGCCTCCCCGATCGCGATGCGGTCGCTCGGCGCCCCGTACGGCGTGTCGAGCTCGACGTGGTGGACGTCGTCGAGGAACCGGTAGAACCCGGAGCCGCCGAACACCCCGACGCTCGCACGAGGGGCGGGCGATCCGGGCACTGCCGTCAGCGGGAGGCTGCGGTGGGACGCCAGGTGCGGTTCAAGCTCCCGGTCTGGTAGCCCTCGAGGTCGAGCGCGCAGAACGCGAAGCCCGCCTTGCGCACCCCGGCGACGATCTCCTCCCGGAGCTCGATCACCCGGGGCAGGTCGGCGCTGTCCACCTCGATACGCGCGATGTCGCCGTGGTGGCGAACCCTGACCTGCCCGATGCCGAGCGCGTGGACGGCGGCCTCCGCCTGCTCGATCTGGCGCAGCATGCCCGGCTCGATCGCGGTCCCGTGGGGCACGCGAGACGAGAGGCAGGCGAACGAAGGCTTGTTCCAGTTCGGCAGGCCGAGACGGCGCGCGGCGGCCCGGATCTCGGCCTTCCCCATCCCCGCCTCGAGCAGCGGGAAGCGGACGCCGCGCCGAACCGCGGAGCCGTGGCCGGGCCGGTGGTCGCCGGCGTCGTCGGCCGTCGCACCGTAGGCGAGCCACTGCATCCCGAGGCGTTCCTGGACCGGCTCCAGCGTGCCGAACAGCTCCTCCTTGCAATGGAAGCAGCGGTCGGGGGCGTTGCGGCGGTACTCCTCGAGCTCGACCTCGCTCGTCGTCACCTCTTCGAGGCGAACCCCGAGCCGGCGGGCGAGCTCGCGGGCCTCCTCCTGCTCGGCCTCCGGATAGGCGGGCGAGCTGGCGAGGACGGCGCCAACGTGTTCCGTGCCGAGCTCGTCGACGGCGAGTTTCGTCAACAGGGTCGAATCGACGCCCCCGGAGTACGCGACGAGCACCGAGCCGAGCTCGCGAACGATCGCGCGTGCCCGCTTCAATGCCCCGTCGTCAATGCGATCGACCTGCAGCAATGCGCTCATAACCCGCCTCCCATGCTACGTCCGACCCCGGGTGCCGGTGCTGCGTCGGAGCGTTTTGCGCGCGCTACGAAAACGGTCACGCAGATTCTGATGACGACTCCAGCCACCGCCGTCCGCAGCGTCAGGCCGGTCGGACGATCACGGTGGCGTGCCTGGCCCCGCCATCGCCGGCGACGGCGGGCCTTCGCTGTCGAGCGTGAAGCAGCCGGTGTGCAACCGAGTCGTGCCGTGGATGCCGACGAGGACCAGGGCGACGCTTCCGCAGCCACGGCAGCGGGCGACCCTTCCCGGCGAATGCGCGTAGACGGCGAGTTCGGCAACCTGTGCCGTCGTTCGACACTGCTGACACCTTCCGCTGGCCGCCGTCATCTCGCGCCCGAATACCTCGAACAGCACTCCAGCGATCGCGTTACCGTCCAGAGCGTCCATCGTCTCCCTCTCTGCTGATCAGGTTCCCGTCGGCCCGAAGCGCTCGATTCTGATGAGACCTGGCGCCTGGCCGTTCTGCACGAGCGCATTCGCGATGCTCTCGGCGAACCCGCTCGGCCCGCAGATGAAGAAGAGGGGCTCGTCCGCAGCCGGCCAAGACACCTCCTCGAGCAGTTCCCGGTCGATTCGCCCGCGACGGCCTGACCACCCCTCCGGCCATTCACGGGTGAGCGCGAGCCGGATGTCCACCTCCTCGTCGGCAGCAAGTCGGATCAACTCCTGGCGGTAGATCACATCGTCCAGCGAGCGCGAGGAGTAGAGCATTCGGACGGCGACGGTGCTTCTCACGGCGGCCCGATGACGCAGCATCGAGCGAAACGGCACCACGGCGGATCCCCCCGCCACGAGCAGCACCGGGCCCTGGACGGAGCCGTCCCAGACGAAATAGCCACCGACCGGGCCGCGGAGGTCGAACTGGTCGCCGGGTCGCAACTCACCTGCGAGGTAGGACGAGACCTCGCCGTCCTCCAGGCGCTCGACCGTGAGCACGAGTCGGTCGTCTTCGGGGGCCGACGCGATCGAGTAGCTGCGCTGCGCCTGATAACCATCCGGAGCGGTCAAACGAACGTCCACATGCTGACCCGGCCGGTGGCGGGGGAACGTCTCCAGCTCGAGCACGATGCTCTTCACCCGCGCCGTCTCCGTGATCACCTCGACGACCGTGGCCGGCTGCCAGCTCAATCGCCCTGGTATCGCTGTTCCAGCCATGGGTCACCGTGGTTGTGGTAGCCGTAGCTCTCCCAGAACCCAGGCTGGTCCTCGGTCGTGAATGTCAACCCACGCAGCCACTTCGCGCTCTTCCAGAAGTACAGGTGCGGGACGAGCAACCTGGCCGGTCCACCGTGCTCGGGCTCGAGCGACCCGCCACCGTACTCATATGCGATCCATGCCCTGCCGGCGCTGAGATCTTCGAGTGAGAGATTGGTGGTGTAGCCGCCGTCCGACCAGGCGGTCACGTAGGGGGCATCGGTGCGGATCGACCCGAGCACGGTGTCGACGGCGACTCCACGCCAATTCGTGGCCAACTTCGACCATTTCGTCACGCAGTGGATATCCACGGTGACGATCTCGCTGGGCAGTGCAAGAAATTCTTCCCAGGTCCACGACCGTGGCGCGTCGACCGCGCCGTTCAAGGTGAAACTCCACTGCGCGCGCGGCGTGTGCGGCGTCGGTCCGGCCGAAAGGACTGGGAAGTCGCGCGTCACGTACTGACCCGGCGGGACGCGCGCCGGATCGGAAGGCTCA
>JBAPVZ010000801.1:0-3024 GCA_049283435.1 Candidatus Dormiibacterota bacterium | reverse complement strand
CCGGTGAGCTGCACGCTCCGCCGGGGGGGTCCCTCGGTACACGATGGTGCGGTGAGCGAAGGGCCGGAGGGCAGCGAGGATCCCCGCCGCGTTCGTGACGATGCCGAGGAGCCCGACCCTGGATTCGCCGAGCTCTACGCGGCGCTGCCCGACGCGGTCGACCTCGAACCCTGGCGCACCTTCTGCGCGAGCGCCGACGGACCGGTGCTCTATCTCGGGATCGGCGCCGGACGCCTCGCGATCCCGCTGCTCCGGGAGGGCATCCCGCTGGTCGGCGTCGACGCTCACCCCGGCATGCTCCGGCGGCTCCGCGAGCGGGCGCCGTCACTCGAGCTCCATCGCGCACGGATCGAGTCGCTGCGGCTGGGCAGACGCTTCTCGCGCGTCATCGCTCCCTCCAACATCCTCTGCACCGGCGCTCGACTGCGTGGCGCCGCGCGCCAGCTCACGCCCGACGGCGAGCTCGCGTTCGAGCTGATGAACCCGCACTGGGTGCGCGCCGGACCACCACTCGGCGTGTGCATCCGGTACTGGAACCGGGAGGCGACGCCCGAGGAGGTGTCGCTCGAGATCGAGTACGAGACCGGGCACGTCCAGGAGGCGGTGGTGCCGCTCTGGTGGCCGGAGCAGATCGGCGCCTACTGCGCGGCGGCTGGACTGGAGCTGCGACGGCTCGGCCCGACCGACCCCGAGGACCCGCTCGAGGAGGCGCCGACGTTCCTCGTCGTCGCCGCGCGCCGGGCGCGGCCGCAGTGCTGATCAGACCTGACCCGGGCTCGTGACCGGCGCCCCGTCTCCCCGCGGAGGATCGTCGACGACGACCGGGCGCGCGCGCAGCGGCGACGCCACGGCTGCCGGCACCGTCATCCCGGCCGCGACAAGATAGCCGACGGCATGGCTTGGTATGCTGTGAAGGTATGGCCCTTGACAGGCTGGCATCGCGTCAGGAGCAGGTCGAACTGTTCGAGCGGTACGGCACGCTGCTCAACGACCACCAGCGCGAGGTGCTGGCGCTCTATCTTCGCGACGACTGGTCGCTGTCCGAGATCGCCGCGCGGCAGGAGACGTCGCGGGCGGCCGTGCACGACCTGATCCGGCGCGCATCGGGGGCGCTGACCGAATACGAGATGAAACTCGGGCTCGTCGCCGCCCGCCAGGAGCTGGAGCGGGAGCTGTCGGGCCTGCGCTCGCGGCTCGACCGGCTCGAGCAGGCGGCACTCCGGGTCTGAGAGGGAAGTACACGCAACCATGGCAATGTTCGAAAGCCTGACCGACCGCCTGAGCGCGGTCCTGAAGCGGGTCAGCGGCCGCGGCGTGCTCCGCCCCGAGGACGTGGACACCGCCCTTCGCGAGGTGCGTATGGCGCTCCTCGAGGCGGACGTCAACTACAAGGTGGTGAAGCAGTTCACGGCACAGGTCCGGGAGCGGCTCGTCGGCAGCGAGCTGAAGGACCACCTGACGCCGCCGCAGCAGGTCGTGCAGGCGGTCCACGAGGAGCTTCGCGACCTGCTCGGCGGCAACGATGCCGGGATCCGCTACGCACCCGAGCCGCCGACCGTGCTCATGCTCGTCGGCCTCCAGGGGGCCGGCAAGACGACGGCCGCCGTCAAGCTCGCGCTGTTCGGCCGCCGGGAGGGGCACACCCCGATGGTCGTCGGGCTCGACCTTCGACGCCCCGCCGCGGTCGAACAGCTGCGGCTGCTCGCCGAGCGCGAGCAGGTCGCGTTCCACAGCGGGCAGGGCGCGGTCGAGGACATCGCCCGCGAGTCCCTCGAGGTGGCCCGCACGCGGGGCTGCGACCTGGTCGTCCTCGACACCTCGGGCCGGCTCTCCGTCGACGAGGAGCTGATGGACGAGCTGCGCCGGCTGCGCGCCGCGATCCCGATCACCGAGTCGCTGCTCGTCGCCGACGCGATGACCGGGCAGGAGGCGGTGACCGTCGGCGAGGCGTTCCACGAGGCGGTCCAGGTGGACGGAGTGATCCTGACCAAGCTCGACGGCGACGTCCGCGGTGGCGCCGCGCTGTCCTTCAAGCTCGCGACCGGACAGACGGTGCGCTTCGCCGGGGTCGGCGAGCGCCCGACCGACCTCGAGGTGTTCCACGCCGACCGCATGGCGCAGCGGATCCTCGGCATGGGCGACATGCTGACCTTGATCGAGCGCGCCGAGCAGCACCTCGACGAGGAGACGGCGGCTCAGGTCGAGCGGAGCCTGCGGCAGGGCAACCTGACGTTCGACGACTTCCTCGCCCAGCTGAAGCAGCTGCGCGGGATGGGATCGCTGCAGAGCGTTCTCGAGATGGTGCCCGGCGGCAACCAGCTGCTCGGGCAGGTGCAGGGCGATCCGGAGAGCGAGATGCGCCGGATGGAGGCGATCATCCTCTCCATGACGCGGCAGGAGCGGGCGCGCCCCGACATCATCAAGGGGAGCCGGCGCCGGCGGATCGCGGCGGGCAGCGGCACCCAGGTGTCCGACGTCAACAAGCTGCTGAAGGCCCGGGGCCAGATGCAGCAGATGGTGAAGCAGTTCGGCCTCGGCGGCATGCCCCAGCTCGGGGGCCAACGCCGCGGGGCGCTCGGCGGGCTCGGCCGGCTGCTCGGTTGAACGTTTCGAGGGGCCGGCAGCCCTGTTCGAGGAGGTAGCGGAAACCTTGGTCAAGATCAGATTGCGGCGCATGGGCGCCAAGCGGCGGCCGTTCTACCGGCTGGTCGTCGCCGATTCCGGGGCGCCCCGCGACGGCCGCTTCATCGACCAGCTCGGGTACTACGACCCGCTGACCGAACCGGCGACGATCAAGATCGACGAGGAGAAGGTGCAGACGTGGCTCGGCCGCGGGGCGCAGCCGTCGGATTCGGCGCGTTCGCTGCTACGCCGGTCGGGCGTGCTCGGTGGGGCGGCGGCGGCGCCGGCCGCGGCGCCCGCGGAGGAGCCGGCGGCACCTGAGCAGGAGGCGGCGGCGGCGCCGAAGAGCGATGCCTGAGTACCGAGGCGGCGGCTTCCGGCCCGGGGGCGGCGGCGGTGGGC
>JBAPVZ010000800.1:0-3503 GCA_049283435.1 Candidatus Dormiibacterota bacterium | reverse complement strand
CAGCAGAACGGTCTGCGTCTCCTGGGCGATGATGTACGCCGTCTCGAACGCGTTCAGCTGCGCCAGCAGCTTCGAAGACGCCGTCGCCGGATACCAGTCGGTCTGGTTGTGGGCGATGAGATCGGGGAACGCGGCGAAGTACGGGTTGTCCTTCCAGAACGGGCGGCTGGCGAGCTCCTTGTAGATGGGGTACCAGCGGCCGTCCACCTTTTCATAGACCGCCTCCAGCTGGTCTGGCTGCATGATGTATTTGAGGAGCGCCTTCGCCGAGGTCTGGTTCTTGCTCGTCGAAGAGATCGACCACTGCCACGGGGAAGCCGCCTGCGCGGAAACCTTCTGCTTCGGCGCCGGCCCCTGCGACGTGTTCTTCAGCAGCGCCTGGTTGCTCGTCGCGAGGTACGAGTAGATCGACGCCGGGTTCCAGGCGAATGCCGTCTGCCCGGACTGGTAGAGGTCGTTGTTCCAGGAGTCGTTGGCGGTGAGCGCGCTCGGGTTGATGAGCTTCTTGTCCCACCAGCGCTTGATGCGAGTCAGCGCCGCGACCATGCCGGGGTTGTCGATCGCCGGATTGCCGTGCTTGTCGACGTAGGTTCCGCCCTCGGCCGTCATCAGGCCGGCGACGTCGCCGGAGTCGGCGGTCTTGCCGAGCGTCAGCGCGATGCTGTAGAAGTTCGGCGGGTCGTTGACCTTCTCGGCGATCGATTCCAGCTCGTCGAGCGTCTGCGGCGGCTGCCGCTGACCGGTCGCCTTCTCGCACATGTCGAGCCGCGCGTAGAGCAGCGTCGGCGCGACCTGCATCGGGATCGCGACGACCTTCCCGTTCAGCGTGCTGTACGGCATCACGGCGTCGTAGATGCCGCCCCCCAGCCCCTTCACCTCGTCGTACACGTCGGTGATGTCGATGATGTGTCCCTGACTTCCGTAGTAGATCGGGTCGGTCGATTCCAGCATCACGACGTCGGGGAGCCCACCCGACTGGATCGCCGCGCCGACCTTCGTCTCGTAGTCGGTGCCCGGCACCGCGGTGTACGTCACCGAGACGCCGTTCTTGGTCCCCCAGTCCTTCATCTGCTGCCCGAGCAGCGCGTCGCCGGCCGGGGTGAAGGAGACGATGCCCCAGACGTCCAGGCTGCCTCCGATCTTCCCGCCGCCGTTGCCGCCGTTGCCACCGCCCCCCGAGTTCCCGCTCTGGCTCCCGCCGCCACAGGCGTCCAGCAGCGGCAGCAGCCCGGCACCCGCCGCGACCCCGGTCGCACCGACCAGGAACGACCGCCGCGTCAATCGATCCGCCGTCATGTCATTCCACCTCACTCCCTAGGCCGTCCGATGTGGTGCCCGCGGTCATCCCTTCGTGGCACCGGCAACCAGACCGGTGACGACCCACCTCTGCGCCAAGAAGTAGATGAGCACCGGTGCCAGCGACGCCAGCAGGGATCCCGCCATGAGCGGTCCCCACTCGAGGACGTCGCCGATGATGTAGTTCGCGAGTCCGACCGGCAGCGTCTCCTGCGGGCCGCTGCTGATCAGGATCAGCGCGAAGAGAAACTCGTTCCACGACTGGGTGAACGAGAAGAGCGCGATCACCGCGAGCGCCGGCAAGGACAGCGGCACGATGATCCGGCCGAGCACCTGCAGCCGGTTCGCGCCGTCCACCAGCGCCGCCTCCTCCAGCTCCGCCGGGATGGTGCGGAAGTAGGACACCGCGAGCCAGGTGCAGAACGGCACCGAGAAGATCAGATAGATCGGGATCAGACCGACCGCCTTGTTCGACAGGTGGAACTGCAGCGCGATCTGGAACAGCGGTATGAACAGGATGGCCGGCGGGATGAGATAGCTGATGATCGTCACGTTCCCGATCAGCCGCTTGCCCCGGAAGTCGAGACGGGTCATCGCATAGGCGGCCAGCATCCCGACGACCATCGCGATGAGGGTCGTGCACACGGCGACGACGACGCTGTTGCGCAGCCAGGTCGTGAACTCCGACTGGGTGAGCACGGTCGCGTAGTTCTGGCTCGTCATATCACGCGGCCAGAGGCTCGGCTTCGCGTACAGGTCGGCCGTCGGCTTGATCGACGTCAGCGCCATCCAGGCGATCGGGATCAGCGTCCAGACCGTCAGCAGGGCCAGCCCGCCGACGAGGACGAGCCGCCGCCCTGGAGACCGGCGGGGGCCGGTTCGTCTCGCCACCATCAGGCCGCCACCCCGCTGCCGCCGAGCATGCGCTTGGTGAGGAAGTAGATCAGCACGACGAACGCCGGCAGGTAGATCACCGACACGGTCGCGGCGGTGCCCAGCTCGCGAGCGCCGTTGAGCCCGATCTGGTAGGCCAGCATCGGGAAGGTCATCGTCGCGTTGAGCGGGCCGCCCTCGGTGAGGATGTAGACGAAGTTGACGCTGTTCGCGGTCCAGATCGCGCTGAGCAGTGCCGTGATCATGATCGCCGGCTTCAGGCTCGGCAGCGTGATGTGCCAGTAGCGCTGCATGATCCCGGCGCCGTCGATCGCAGCCGCCTCGTACTGCTCCTGGGGGATCGCCTGCAGCGCGGCGATGAACATCATCGCGTAGAAGGGCATCCCCTGCCAGATCACGACGAGGACGACCGACCACAGCGCCAGCCGAGGATCGGCCAGGAACTGGACGAGCGACGTCACGTGGAAGTACTGGATGAGGACGTAGTTGATCAGGCCGTCCGGCGTGCCCTGATAGATCCAGGCCCAGGTCAACGCGACGATCACGGTCGGCAGCGCCCAGGGCAGGAAGATGATCGTGCGCATCAGCATCCGGCCCCGAAATCGTTCGTTGAGCAGCAGGGCCGCCGCCATCCCGAGCACGAGCTTGACGGCGATCGCGACCGCCGTGTAGAGGATCGAGATCAGGACCGACTGCCGGAAGAGCGATCCATAGGCGCTGCCGGCGAGCAGCTCGCGATAGTTGCCGAGCCCGACCCAGCTCGCCGTCCCACCGACGACGAGGTGCTGGAAGCTGAGCAGGATGCCGGTCACGAACGGATAGGCGACCATGGAGACGATCACGACCAGCAGGGGCAGCAGGAAGAGCCAGGCGATGCGCCAGTCGCGGCCCAGCATCCGGCTCAACTGCGGGGCCGGGCGCCGCGTGCTCAACGCGGCCGCTCCCGCCCGCGCGATCGATTGGTCGGCGGTCCTCCTCGACGACTTCATCCTCGCCCCACCCGCACCCGACCGCGGCGGCAGTGGACACGTGGCCGGCGACCGTCCCTGTCCATTCCGTTCATCTCAACCCGCACCCTCGTGCCTCCCTGTTGCCCGTTTTCCTGCGTCCTCAGATCGCCCCGTCGTGGGTTCGGATCACCTCGATCGCCCGGTCGAAGCTGCGACCGACGTGCGCGCGCAGCAATTCGGTCGCCGCCTCGCCCCGGCCCGACCGCGCGGCCCGGAGGATTCTCGCGTGAGCGTCGACCGCGCGCCGGATCGTCGACGGAAGCTGTGCCGGCGCATGCAGGCAGGTCGCTCGGGCGAGCAGGT
>JBAPVZ010000799.1:0-2659 GCA_049283435.1 Candidatus Dormiibacterota bacterium | reverse complement strand
CCCGATGGTGGTCGGTGCGCCGCCGGCATCAGCAACACCGGCCGCACCGACGGGACCGGTGCTCCGCGAGCTCGAGCTGTCGATCCGCGGGATGACCTGCGGCGCCTGCGCGGCGAAGGTGGAGCGCGCGCTGAACTCGGTTCCCCACGTGAGCGCGAGTGTCAACTACGCGTCCGAGCGGGCGGCGGTCGCGCTCCATGCCGAGGTGCCGGTCGCGACCCTGATCGAGCGTGTCGAGCGCGCCGGCTACGGCGCGCGGCCGGCAACATCGGAGCGGGCAGCCGAGGAGGAGCAGGCCGAGGACGACCGCCGCGTCCGCTCGCTCGGCCGCCGGCTCGCGGTCGCGCTCGTCCTGCTCATGCCGCTCTGCGAGGGGTCGATCGAGTTCTCGCTCGTGCCCTGGCTGCGCTTTCCGGGCTGGCAGCTCCTGCTCATCGCGCTCGCGCTTCCCGTCGTCGCGTGGGCGGCCTGGCCCTTCCATCGCGGTGCCCTCCGGGCGCTCCGCCACGGCACCTGCACGATGGACACGCTCGTCTCGGTCGGCGTCGTCGCCGCGACCGGCTGGTCGGTCTACGCGATGTTCTTCCAGGACCCGCCGGAGCCCGGGCGCTCGGCGCTCTACATCCTGCTCAACCAGTCGGGCGGCGGCATCTACCTCGACGTCGCCGGCGGGGTGACGGCATTCCTGCTGGCCGGCCGCCTGTTCGAGGCCTGGGCGAGGCGGCGCACCGGGAACGCGCTGCGGGCGCTCGCGGCGCGGGGCGCGAAGGACGTCGCGATCGTCCGTGCCGACGGGATCGAGGAACGAGTGCCGATCGCCCGGCTGCGGATCGGCGACCGCTTCGCGGTCCGGCCCGGCGAGACGATCGCGACCGACGGCCGCGTCGTGAGCGGCCGCTCCGAGATCGACACCAGCGCGATGACCGGGGAGTCCGTGCCGTCGGACGCCGAGGTGGGCGACCGTGTGCTCGGCGCGACGACCGCGCTGAGCGGCCGCCTCGTGGTGCGGGCAACCGCGATCGGCACGGAGACGCAGCTCGGCCAGATGGTTCGGCTCGTCGAGCAGGCGCAGCTGCGCAAGTCGTCCGTCCAGCGCCTCGCCGACCGTGTCGCGAGCGTGTTCGTGCCGACCGTGCTGCTGCTCACGGCCGCGACGATCACCGGCTGGCTGCTCGCCGGCGCCTCGCCCGCGCGCGCGTTCGCCATCGGGCTGGCGGTCCTCATCATCGCCTGCCCGTGTGCCCTCGGCCTCGCGACGCCGATGGCCCTGCGGGTCGCGTCCGGTCGGGGCGCGCAGCTCGGCATCTTCTTCAAGAACCATCAGGCCCTGGAAGCCTCGCGCCTCGTCGATACCGTCGTGCTCGACAAGACCGGCACGCTGACGACGGGACGGATGACGGTCGCCGGGGTCGAGCCGGCCCCCGGGGTGCCTCGTTCGGAGCTGCTGCGACTCGTCGGCGCGGTCGAGGGCGGGTCCTCGCATCCGATCGCGGCCGCGCTCGTCGAGCTCGCTCGTGCCGAAGTGGGCGCGTTGCCGGAGGCCGACGACTGCGCGACCCTCGCCGGCCTCGGCGCGACTGGCCAGGTGGCCGGCGAGCGGGTGCTCGCCGGCAGGGCGAGCCTGTTCGCGGAGCACGGCGTCGCGATTTCGGAGCCGTTGCTTGCCGCCGCGCGGGAGCGGGAGGCGCACGGCGAGACGGTCGTCTTCGCGGGATGCGGCGAGGGGGCGCTCGGCCTGGTCGCGCTCACCGATGCGATCAAGCCATCCGCCCGCGCCGCCGTCGATGAGCTGCGCCGCCTCGGGTTGCGCTGCATCCTCGTCACCGGCGACCACGAGGTGACCGCCCGCGCGGTCGCGGCGCAGGTCGGCATCGACGAGGTCACGGCCGCCGCCCTCCCGCAGGACAAGGTCGCGGTCATCCGGCGGCTGCAGCAGGAAGGTCGACGCGTCGCCGTCGTCGGCGACGGGGTGAACGACGCGCCTGCGCTCGCCGCCGCCGACCTCGGGCTGGCGGTCGGCTCCGGCACCGACGTCGCCATCTCGGCCGCTGACCTGATTCTCGTCCGCGACGATCTGCGGGTCGTCCCCGCCGCAATCAGCCTCGCGCGCCGGACGCTGATGACGATCCGGCGCAACCTGGTCTGGGCGTTCGGCTACAACGTCGCCGCGATCCCGCTCGCCGCGTCCGGCCACCTGGACCCGCTGGTCGCCGGGGGCGCGATGGCGCTTTCGTCGGCGTTCGTCGTCTGGAGCAGCGGCCGTCTGCGGCGGTCCCCGGCGGTGTCCGGTCGGTGAATTCGAGGCCGGCGGGCGTTCGCCGCTCTTGCTAACGTTCTGAGGGGGGTCGCCCTCTCCCGGGCGGCCACGATACGGAGGGCAAGACCGCGGGCACGATCGTCTCGGCATCGTTGGAGCCGCGCATCACGCTGCGACTGATCCAGCGGTTGCTTGGCGCATTCTGGCTCCTCGACGGGCTGCTGCAGCTGCAGCCGTTCATGTTCACGCGAGGCTTCCTCGACCAGACCATCGCGGCGGCCGGGCAGGGGCAGCCGGCATTGATCGCCTTGTCAGTCTCGCTCGCGATCCAGATCGTTGGGCCACACGTCGCGCTGTGGAATGCGGGCTTCGCGACGATCCAGCTCCTGATCGGTCTCGGGC